>DAIDJK010000093.1 GCA_027450225.1 Bryobacterales bacterium
TGCATTCAGCGTCTGGCAACGCGTCCTGAAGCCGCTGGGACTTCAGCTGGAGCCGCGGCGTATGGAGGTGGAGCGGCTGGTGATTGCCAGCGTGAATCGCCAGCCGGACGCGAACGAGTAAGCCGGGCGCAAACAGAGCGGTTCGCTATCCTGCACTCAAATGCGCCTGATGACATTCCGCTATGCCGGGCAGGACCACGCCGGGGTTCTCACGCCGGACGGCATCGCCCCGGTTCTCGAAATCAACACGAAGCACGACCTCCGGATACCGAACAGCGTTCTCGGCATCATTCAGGAGGATATTCGGAGCATCCCCACAAGCGGCGTACGGCCGCTGGCGCTGAGTGAAACAGAACCGCGGCTTCCCTATCCCGTGCCGCCGAAGATCTGGTGCATCGGGCTGAACTACAAGTCCCACGCCGAAGACATCAACGCGGTGCAGCCTGAGGAACCGGGCAGCTTCATGAAGCCGGCTTCGTGCATGTTCCAGCCGGGCGGCAACATCGTGCTGCCGCCGCCGGAAGTCTCGAACGATGTGGATGCGGAAGGCGAGCTGGCGGTGGTGATCGGGCGCAGTTGCCGTTTCGTTCCGGTGGAGAAGGCGCGCTCGGTGATTTACGGATTCACGACCACGCTCGATCTGACGGCTCTCGATGTGCTGCGCAAGAATCCGCGGTATCTGACGCGCTCGAAAAGCATCGACACGTTCTTCAGCTTCGGACCGGTGATCGTGACGGCGGACGAAGTTCCGGATATCGACGCCCTTGAAGTGATCACGGAGCATAATGGCGGCGTTTGTTCCCGCGACTTCGTGCGCAACATGCGGCACCGGCCGCTCAACCTGGTTTCGTTCCACAGCGACTTCTTCACGCTGCATCCGGGCGACATTATCTCGACCGGCTGCCCGAAAGGCGCGCGCATCAAGCCCGGCGATACGGTGCGGGCGCGGATTGAAGGCGTGGGCGAACTCTCGGCGAACGTGACGGCCGGCGAACGGAAGCCGTTCGGCTTCGAAGAGTAACCGCGATTTCAGCGGCGACGCTTAGTCAAGCTTTTCCCGCAACCGCGACTCGATTGCCGTGAAAGACGTCGCGTCTTCAAAGTCCTCAAAATCGACCTCGACGCCGAACTCCTCGCCGATGAGCGTGAGCAGAGAAACCTGCGCCACCGAATCCCATGCGGCGAGCCGGGAAGCGCTGGCCGACGGGACGGAAGCGGGATCGAGCTGCGGGAACGTGAGAGCAAAACAGCGCTCGAGTCTGGTGCGGATCTCCTGTTCGCTCACGCGGTCTGGCGCTCCTTTCGGGATGGTTGGTGGACGGTATGAAACAGCGGAGGGCAGTTCCTGCGGAATTGTTCGGCCGTGAGCTCAATTTCGCCTTCAGGCGGATCGAATCCGAGGAGCCGGCGCAGGCACTCCTGCGTGGGGCCGTTGCGCGGCGTGGGCGAAAACCGCAGAAGCAGCGCCTTCGCGCGGGTGTTCTCGAAGAGACGCGCGAGCATCTGAAACTCGATGCGGCGCGAGAAGGCGCGGCAGCTCATCACCCACACATCGATGGCGCAACGCAGGCCCTCGCATATGCCGGCGATCACGGCGATTTTGCCTAACGGCCCGAAGCGGTCTTCGTAGCCGGCCGTGACGAGAAACGCGCCGGGCTGCTCGAAATACGCCCGCCACTCCGCTTCCGTGAAGCGGCGGCCGTTCAGATTGAACTGGTTGGTCTTGTTCACCAGCTCGAAGGCGCGCCCGGAATCCATTTCGTAATCGAGAGTGATTTTCGCGTCGACCTTGCGCAGGAACTCTTCAGAAGCCTCGCCCGCGGCGGCGGGCTCGATGGCGGCCGCTGTGCGCAGACTGGATGCGCGGACGCGGTCTTCCTCGCGAATTTCGCCCTTGCCGAAAAGAGACCGCAGCGTCCAGAGCAGTTCGAGAATGGCCGCGGGTTTGTCCGCGGGAAACCGCAGGCACTCGATGCCCGGGTGTCTTTCGGCCACTTCGGCGAGTTCCATGGGGCTATCGTCCACGAAAACAACGCTGTCGGCGGCGATGTTCCAGCGCGCGAGAATCCGCGACACGGCGTCCGACTTGGCGCCCCAGCCGGCCTCGAACGGAAAGACCTGATCGGGTTTGAGGATCATGTCCGGACGGGCGAAAGCCGACTCGACGAGAGTGGGATCGTTCTTCGATGCCACGCCGACGAGCACGCCCGATTGGGCGAGCGAACCGAGCATCTGCTGATAAAGCGCATGGCCGTGCGATCTGCGGTCGAGCGACCAGGAGACGCCAGATACGCCGGCGTCGCCGAGAATGCCTTTCCACACGGTGTCGTCAAGATCCGTGATGAGACCTTTTTTGGGCGCGGCGGGGAACGCGCAGGCGAGCGCGAGGTCCGCAACGGCATCGGCGTGCGCGATCGAGTACGGGAATCCGGCGTGAAGCAGGAGTGCGGCGTCGAGCCGCGCGGCCGCCGGAGACCGCAGGGCGAGTTCCGATTCGCTGACCACGCGGAGATGGCGGTCCGCCGCTAGACGTTCCAGAAATCCCGCCATGGCGGCGCGCAACTGCAGTTCGAAGGCGCCGCTCTGCGAGGGCGGGAAATGCGTGACCGGCGGCAGCGGAAGAGACGGGCTGAGGACGGCGACCGGCATGGCCGCTGCGAGTGCGCGAAGAAGCGAGTGGAGGCGCGTGAGGCGTTCGCCGATTTGAGTGGCGATGTCATCGAGCGTCTCCGATTTCCAGCCGGCGGCCGACCGCAGATCGAGGCGGGCGTCGAGATCGGCCCATTCGATGGCGACGAGCGCCGCATCGGCGGACTTGTGCGCCGCACGCGCCACATTGCCTTCCAGATCGCCGAACAGGCCGGTATCGATCTCGATCTTCGCGGCCGGAAAACGCAGCTGCGCGCGCGCGCGGACGAACGTTTCCAGATGCAGCGGCGTGAATCCGCAGATCAGATGAATACGGCGAACCGTTCCCGAATCCGGGACGCCGGCCCGAATCACATCGAGAGCTTCGCTAAGCCGCAAGCGCCGCCTTCTCTTCAGGGAAATGGCGAGGCATATGCAACCCGGCAAGCAGTTCGAAAATGTAGCCGGAACTCTGATCGGTTCCGGTGGGGATGCGCCGCAGACGCATGGGGTCGGCGTCCGGTGTGTGGAGGCCCCAGACGGTGGTGGCGGCCGAGCGAAAGCCGGCGCTGCGCACGCACTCGGCAGCGGCGTCTCCTATATCGATGTCTCTTCCATTCGGATAGCAGAAATGCGCGACCGGAAATCCAAGGCGGTCCTCCATGTATGCCTTCGCGCCGCGGATCTCGCCATCGAGCCGCGCCTGCGGGAGGCGCGAAAGTATGGGATGGGTACGGGTGTGGCATCCGATCTCGACGCCTTCGGCCGCGATGCCGCGCAGTTCGTCCCAGCTCATGGCCTGAATCCCAGGCGGCGCTTCAGGGGGGATTTCCACGCCCGTCAGATCACTGAGCGCGGCCATGAACTGCTGCCGCGCGGCATCGGGCACAAGCTTGAGTTCCTCCCAGATCGCTTCGGTTGCGGCGCGGCGAGCGTGAGGCGAGGATATGTCGAATTCCGCCGGTTCGCGCGGCGGAATGGCCGCTGTTATCGAACTTTTCTTCGTTTGATCGAGACAGTACGCGACCTGATCCGTCCAAAGCCATAATTGCCCGTCCGCGAAATCGGCTACGGAGTAGACAGTGACGGGAATGCGGTGACGCCGGAAGATGGGGTGCGCGTGTTCCAGATAGTTGCGGTAACCGTCGTCCACCGTGACCGTGAGCGCCAGATCGGGCAGCGATCGGCCGGCTTCGGCCGAATCCACCAGGGCTGAGAGCGCGACCGGCTCGAAGTTCCGGGCGATGTGGCCGCATACGGCTTCCAGAAGCGGCGTATCCGCCGCCGTGAAGGCGTGGAACATCAGTATTCTTGCCTCACGCCGCCGCATCCGCCGCAGCATGGCCAGACCACCCATCGCATGAAGACAAAGCCGGGCCGTGCTCTTCCAGTTCATCCAGGCCCCTTCATTTCAGCACGATGCCGGGTTCAGTGGTATTCCCGCCTGTCCGCGCCGATACGTACCGATTCATGTGACTGAAACAAGCCGGCCTGCCTGCCGGAAGGGGATATGTTCTGCCGTTATAATGTCCGAATAGGGGCGAAACCGGCCGGATGCTCGATATCAAGAAGAAACTGGAAGAAGAGATCGCCACGCTCGAGTACGAACTGCGCAATGAGCTGCCGAAGGAGATCCTGAAGGCGCGCGCGCATGGCGACCTGAGCGAGAACGCCGAATACCATGCGGCGAAAGAGCGGCAGGGTTTCGTGAATGCGCGGCTCGGTCAGCTGAAGAAGCGACTGGGCGAAGTCTCAATGATCGATGTGACGAAGATCCCACACGATCGCGTCGGGCTGGGCTCGCGCGTCGTGGTCCTCGATCTGAAGAAGAACGAAGAGATCACTTACCATATTGTCACCAGCGAGGAAGCCGACGCGACGCAGGGCAAGATTTCCACCAGTTCGCCGATCGGGAAATCGCTGCTCGGCAAGGAACCCGGCGACAGCGTGAAACTGCAGGTTCCCGGGGGCGCCAAAGAGTTCGAAATTCTCGAGTTGCAAACTATCCATCAGCTCGCGAAGTAACAAATGACCGTCACCCGTGTTATCGGCCGGTTCTTCGGCGCGTTCATCAACGCGCTGGTGACGGTACTTGCGCTTTCGAAAGTCAACCCGAACGTCCTTACTTTTCTTGGGCTTGTCGTCAACATCTGGGCCGCATTCCTGTTCGCGGGGGGCAACTTCCGGTGGGGCGGCGTGGTGGTGATCTTCGCCGGCCTGTTCGACATGGTGGATGGCCGCGTGGCGCGCGAGACCAATCAGGTGACGCGGTTCGGCGGCTTTTTCGATTCCGTGCTCGACCGCTATTCCGACCTTGCCGTGCTCTCCGGAATGCTGGTGTTCTACGCGTCGATCGACCGGTATTTCTACGTGGTTCTGACGGCCATCGCCATGACGGCGACGGCGCTGGTGAGCTACACACGCGCGCGCGCGGAGAACATCATTCCGAAATGCAAGGTCGGCTTTATGGAGCGGCCCGAGCGCGTGGTGCTGATCATCATTGGCGGCCTGTTCAACCGCATGGCGCAGGTGATCTGGGTGATCGCGGTGTTCGCAAACGTGACGGTGATAAGCCGCATGATGTATACGTGGCTGGAGATCCGGCGCCTCGAAGATGCGCAGTTGAGAGCCGTGCCGGAAACGAACGAAATGCGGCGCTGAACCGTGCCCCCGGCCGCAGGATGCGCGACGGGGGGCACGAATGAACGCCGACGACGGACCGCGGGTTGAACCGGCAGAGCGGGGCTCGCGGTTGTTCAGTCAATTTCGAGCTTCGCGGCAAGCCGCTCTGCCTTGCCTTTCGCGTTGCCATAATCGACGAAGTCGCCGATTACCTTCGCGAGATCCGTAGCCATCTCGGCGTTGGCTTGCACGTAATCCTGGAATGGCTGCATGTGCACCCGGCCCTGATGGTCATTCAGGGTATTGATTGTCGTTTCCGTATTGGCGGCCAGTTCCTTCAGCATCGGGTAGACCCGGTCAATGGCGGTCTGCTGCCAGGGAGCGCCCTGGTCGCGAACAGCCTGCAGATCCGCTACGATCTTTCCCGTCTGGTTGATGTGCTCCTTGACCGCGGTCAACTGCGTCGCATAGCTGTGCCAGCTCACCTTTGACCGGGTGAACGTAGCCATCTGCTCCGAATCGTGCTGCAGTTGAACCGCCCGCTGCCTGGCGTCGGCCAGTAATCTGCTGATGTCCGGCGAATCGGCCTGTACTGCGCACAGTGGCGCGATGAGACCTCCGGCCAGGGCGAAGCTGCCGACGAGTGTAAGCGTTCTGATTATCGTCATATGCATCCCTTTCTGCGCGTGGCATTTGTTTGCCCGACAGGCGCCCCGAAGTGCTGCGCATGGCGCCTTCGAACAGGGAATGCGCAATGCAGTCGCCGTCTCTGTTGCCGCGGCGCAACTCTCATATTTTCATCGCGAAAGGGAGGTCGCCCGACCGCTTCAAAAATGGATGCATCCGGTTTTGGCTCACAAATCAAAGTCGTTCAGCGCAGTTTGATGCGCAAGTTGACGCAATGAAGGGTTCGTGCCTGGCCGGCGGCAGTGGCTGCCTGGCCCGGACCAGGAAACGTTCCGCTTCGGCTATGAAACCGGCGACCGGGCGAACGACCACGGAGCCTCCCGGCGAGATGAAGAACGTGGCCGGGTCTGCAGAAACGAGCAGGACCGCATCTGAACCAGCCGCGTGAGCTTGTCAAAGGCAAACCCTTGATGGAATTATGGGCGTAGTCGTTTTCTGAGTCTCTCGATCGATGCCGGCACAGCCCGTCACCATCTGCCCCGGCGCGATCGCGCGGTGGGCAACAAAGTGATCGATCTCTGGCCGGTGCACGTTTCCTCAGGCGCTCCCCTGGCTTCGAAGTTTCGCAGCCTGCTCGGACCCGGGGAACTGGAGCGGTACGCCGCGTTCCGTTTCGAGAATCTGCGCGCGAATTACGCAATCGTGCATGGAATTCTGCGCATTCTCGCGGGCAGATACCTCCGCGAGGACCCCGCAAAACTCGAATTCTGCACGGGGCCATATCAGAAGCCGTACGTTTTGCCGCGCGGCCGTCTCGAGTTCAATCTCTCGCATTCCGGCGAGCTTGCCCTGTTCGGCTTCTCGGAAAGCTGCGAACTGGGAGTGGACGTGGAAGAAATCGTTGCGAAGGGCGACCTTCTCGAAATCGCCGAGCGTTTCTTCTGCGCCGAAGAGATGCAAGACCTGATGTCGCTTCCCGTTGGCGAGCGGCAGCCTGCGTTCTTTCGGGCCTGGACGCGGAAAGAAGCCTGGCTGAAGGCGGTCGGCCATGGTTTGCGGACCCCGCTCGACAGTTTCCGCGTGACTCTGCGCCCGTCCGAAGATGCGCGTTTGCTGCACATCGACGGAAATCATGAGGCAGGCAGGCGGTGGATCCTGCACAGCATCGATTCCCTGCCCCGTTCGGCCGCCGCGCTGGCCTATCCGGCTCCGGCGAAGCAGGTGCGCCTGATGCCGCTGCTCTCACCCGGGGAGTTCCTGTAAATCGACAAGTTTGCGGGATATTTCGCCTGCGAGGAGCGGCGTCCGTTTCGAGCGCAGCCGATCTTTCCGGGAAGTACAAAAGCAGGTTCCCGACCCGGGACGATGGGTCACAATCCGGAACAGATGAATACCGTTTCCAAAGGAATGATGGCCCCGTCCAGACATTCCTCGCGCGGAAATAGTGAGTTTAAAGGAAACGATCATTCTGTCAAATTCACAGAACTCCGGATATATGCTTGCTTCGAGCGTGCAGGAAATGCGCTACGACCTGAAGCTGCGGGCTCAGGTGTCCGCGATCGCTTCTCCGCGCCCGGTCGGAAACGAGCTGGGGCCTTCGCCGGGTATTCCCTTCCGCATGTTCGACGCCGCCTATCTGGCGGCGTTGAAGGTTCAGGATCCGGAGATCGAAAGTCACCTGATTTCCCAGTTTTCCACGCCCATAAAAGCAAAACTGCGCAGCCGTCTGCGTTCGCCCGAACTCGTCGAGGACGCCTGTCAGGAGACCTTTCTCCGCGTGCTCGGATATTTCCGCTCCGGCAAGACGCTCAACAATCCCGCCAGCCTGCCCGGGTTTATACATGCCATATGCAACAACGTCGCGCTGGAGCTGTTGAGGCAGGCGACCAGACAGGATCAGATTCCGGAACATCATCCCGGACCCGCCGATCAAAGCCTCGGTCCACAGGATCGGCTCGTCACCGAAGAGCGCGCGAGAATGGTGAGGCAGATCCTCGATGAAATGTCCGAAAAGGACAGCCGCGTATTAAGGCGCATCTTTCTCGAGGAAGAAGACCGGGACCAGGTTTGCCGTGAAATGAATATTGATCGTAATTATCTGCGGATCGTGGTTTTTCGCGCGCGGAAGCGCTTTCGGGATGTTCTCGAAGCCCGGCAATCCCGCGCATCGGCGGCTCGGAGCTAACTATGCCTGTCAAGCACAAAGAAGCGGTCGAAGAACATCTGGCAGAGCGTTATCTGCTCGGTGAAATGGCCCCTGGGGATATCGAACAATTCGAGCAGCACTTTTTCGAGTGTCCGGAATGCGCCGCCGCCGTCGAGGAGGGCCAGGGGCTGTTCGCCAATGGCAGGGAACTAATGCGGACGGCGCCGCGAATGGCGGAAGAACGCCAGCGACAGCCGCTATGGGCATCGTTGAAGCTTTGGTTGAGCACGCCCATGGGCTTTGTGCCCGTCACCGCGTGTCTTTTCCTCGCCGCCCTCGCCGGATATCAGAACACCGTGACCATTCCCGCTCTTCAACGGGTCCACGAGGCTGCCCAGATTGTTCCTGCGTTTCAGCTGATCGCGGCCACCCGGGGCGACGCGCCGGCCGTTACCGTTCCGCGCGGCGCCTCCTCATTCGTTCTCTCGATCGATGTCCCTCCGGACGCGCAGTTTACGCTGTACGAACTGGGACTGACTTCCGCCGGCCGGACCGTCTTTCAGGTAAAGGCGGCGGCGCCCGCGGCTGGCCAGCCTGTGACTATACTGGTTCCTGCGCGCGAAATGACCCCAGGGGCATTCGATCTCGTCGTTTCCGCCGTGGGAGCTGATGGACAGAAACGGGAAAGGGTCTCGGTGTTTCCCTTCAACCTGCAATTCAAATAGCCCTTAAATCTGCTTCGCCATCCAGCTGGATCCTAATTCTGATCTGAAAAGGATGGCGTCTATGAATCAATTTCGTTTCCAGGGTTATGCAATCGGAGCAGCTGCGCGAATTGAACAGCCGTTTACCGATCTGCTCGAATCGCAGGCAGTCGCGGCCGTCGGATCCATCGGAGGCCGGTCCGCCGCAACCATAAGAAACTTTCGCTACCGCGACATTTTCAGATTCGATCTCGCTCAGTCGCAGGTGACCGGGTCCAGGTGCAAGGGCCAGTGCGGCAGCGCGGAAGAATCATACAGCACTCACATGCAGGCCACGATCGAGGGTGTTGACGTGCTTTCGATGGTAACCGCAGACCGGATCGTCGCCAACGTGGTTTCGACCGACACCATCTCGCCCGATGGCGAGCCCTCGGTGCGGCTCATCGGTACCCGATTTGAAAACCTGCGCATCGCTGGCATTCCCGTCAAGGTGGATCTGGCCACGGACCTGTTCGATACGTACGACACACACGCCGCGCTCGCCGGCGCCTATCGCGAAAACGAGGCAATCCGGTCGATCGTCGATCGGCCCGGCGCGGTGAGTTCGGCCGCCGCGCCCAGACACATTCTCCCGTTCATTCATGCGCGCGAATCGAAGCAGGAGTTGCCCGCATACCGCGGCCGCACCCGGACCTCTCTGGTGCGGAATCTGTCAGTGAGTGAGGGTGGCCTTGATATGTGGGGCCACGTCATATGCGTGAAGGGATTCGGGACCATACGGCTGGCCGAGATTGAGATCAGCCGGCGAACGCGACTGGTCAACATGCTTCAGATCGATCTCGATTGCCCCCATCAAGGGGCTGTGATGTTCCTCGAGGTTTGTGACGGAGGCGAAGGGTACTGAACGCAAGGAGGTTCGCCGATGCAATGGGCGCTGGTCTTTTCTTTCCTGTTCCTCGCCGCCTGCGGTAACGTCAACAGATTGTCCGACGCGCAGTACAGGACGGCCGAGGATTTGCTCGGCAGGGAGAAGTACGACCAGGCGCTCCCGGCCGCCGAGCGCGGTCTCGAACTCGCGCAACGAAACGGTTCGGAAAAGGACCGCTGGCGCTTCCGCCTGCTGAAGGCGGATATCCTGATCGGACAACGAAAAAGAGCGGAGGCTCTCGCGTGGATCGATCAATCGGGCGAACCTCCGGCGGGCCGCGAGTGGGCGGCGGAGCGTGCGCATGCGCTGCTGCTCAAGGGACGGGTGTTGTCCGAGTTGAATCGCGTGGCGGAGGCGGAGCCGGTGCTGGCACGGGCGGCGGTTGCGGCGCGCGAAGCCAACTCGGAGCCGCTCGCGGCGGAGGTGGAACTCAGACAAGCCAAAGTTCTCCTGCAGCACGCGCGATTCGAAGAAGCTAGAGCTGTCTTTCAAGACGTGGCTGCGAAGGCCGCGCGGCGCCATGACTCTTATCAGGAGGCGACCGCGCTCGGCAATCTGGGTTTCAGCCTTCTTACCGAATCGCGCAACGATGAAGCTCTCGGCTGGTTCGAGAAGGCCATCGTGCTCTTCGAGCAGAACGGCGCCACCGAGTCTGTCGCGCGCACGCACGGCAATCTCGGCAATTGTTATTACCGGCTGGGGGATTATGACGAGGCGCGCGCCCAGTTCGAAATGGCGCAGGAGGCTTTTTCGAGGACGGGGAATCGGGAGAGCCAGCAGGTCTGGATTGGAAACGCGGCGAGCGTGGCGATGGATACGGGCGACTTCCCATCGGCAGCGAAAGCATACGAGCGAGCGCTCAGGATCGCCCAGGCGATTCCAAGCCCCGTGTGGGCGGCGCGCTGGATGGAGAACCTGGCCATCGTGTCCGTGGAAATGGGCCGCTGGGATCAGGCGGAAAATTACAACCGGCAAGCCATGGACGCGATGGAGCGATTGAAGGACTCCCGCTGGTCACCCGATGCGCTGCTCACCGAAAGCCGAATTCAGGAAGCTCGCGGAAATCTGGAAGGCGCGCGCAGGTTTCTTCATGAGGCTCTTTCCAGTAAGGCGGAGGATCCGGCGGTGAAGCTGGAATCGCACGCCGCCCTCGCTCGCACATGGGTTCGCGCAGGCAATGCGGCCAACGCGGAAAAGGAATTTCGAACCACTCTGACGCTGCTGGAGCAGCGCCAGGCCAACCTGCTCAAAGACGATTACAAGCTTTCTTACCTTTCGAGCCTGATTCGGTTTTACCAGGACTATGTGGATTTCCTCATCTCTCGCGGGCAGCCCGGGAGAGCGCTGGAGATCGCCGAATCGAGCCGGTCGCGCCTGCTGGAATCGCGCGCCGGCGCAGCAGGTAAACGTCCGGTGCTGAATGAGGAAGCGCACGACACTCGAGCTTTCCGCAGGATTGCGCAACGAACTCACTCGGCGGTGCTCGAATACTGGCTCGCTCCCCGGCATTCCTATTTGTGGGTAATCACAGGAGAGACCATTCGCCTGTACGAATTGCCGCCTCGCGCGGAAATCCGTTCACTGATCGACCGCTATCGCGGTTTCATCGCGGGCGCGCGGAATCCGCTCGAGGCCGCGGGCGAAGCAGGCGGCCGGCTTTTCGACGTTTTGCTGAAGCCGGCCGGGAACGCGCTCGAGGGCGGACGGTTCCTGATTGTGCCGGATCAGGATCTGTATTCGTTCGATCTGGAAACGCTGCCTTCGCCGCACGGTGGCGGCAGATACTGGATCGAAGACGCGACCATATCGCTTGCTCCGTCACTCGATTTTCTGGCCGGCAATTCCCGGCCGGGCGATACCCGGCCCGCGGAAGCGCTCCTTGCGATCGGCGACGTGCCCGATGCCGGTCCTCAATACCCGCATCTGGAATACGCCTCGCGCGAAATCGATTCCGTCACGCGGAACATGGCCCCTATGCGTGTAACCGTTCTGACGGGCAAGGCGGCAACCACCGAGGCGTATCTGAACTCGGACCCCCGGCGATTCGGATTCATTCACTTTGCCGCGCACGCCATGGCGAATCCGGAAAGACCTCTTGACTCGGCCGTCATCCTGTCGGGACCGCCGAATGCCAATCGTTTGCTCGCGCGGAATGTGATGAACGTTCCTCTGAACGCGGATCTGGTCACGATTTCCGCCTGCCGCTCGGCCGGTGGCAAGACGTATGCGGGCGAGGGCCTGGTCGGGTTCGCGTGGGCGTTCCTGCGCGCCGGCGCTCGTAACGTGATTGCGGGCCTCTGGGATGTGGGCGACCGTTCCACTCAGGAACTGATGGCGAACCTGTACCGGAACATTGCATCCGGTGAAGCGCTGCCCGACGCGTTGCGCGAAGCGAAGCTGGACCTGATTCACGAAGGCGGCGCTTACCGAAAGCCGTTTTACTGGGCTCCGTTTCAGCTTTACACCGGCGCGATCGAGCAGGACGGAGTTCCATTTCTCACGACGCGGCGCGAAATCGCGGCAGCAATTCCTGCGCGATCGTCCAGGTGAGCAGCGGTCGCGAGTTGTGCATGAAGAAGTGACCGCCCGGAAAAATTCTCTGTCCAAAGCCCGCAGAGGTGTGTTCACTCCAGGCGGCTAATTCCGCTGGCGATACGGAAGCGTCGTTCGCTCCGCCAATCGCCGTGATGGGGCATTCGAGGGGCGGCTCGGTTTCATACCGGTAACTTTCATAGGCGGTGAAATCGGCGCGAATCGATGGCAGGAGCAGGTTCATCAGTTCCGCGTTCTCCAGCACGGCGGAGGGCGTTCCGTGAAACCGGCGAATCTCTTCGGTGAAGGAAGATTCGGGCAGCTGGTGGATGGGTTTGCGGCGCAGGGGAAGGTGCGGCGCCTTCAGCGCGGCGATGATAAGGCGGTGCGGCAGAACGCCGGCGCGCCGCAGTCTGCGAGCCGTTTCGAATGCCAGCAGCGCGCCGAAACTGTAACCGAAAAGCGCGATCGGGGACTCGCTTTGGGAGGCAATCTCATTCGCGGCGTTCTCGGCAAGAGTGCTCACCGAGATGCACGGTGGCTCCGAAATCCGATTCTCCCGGCCGGGAAGGCGAATGGGCCGCACCTGAATCGAAGGCCCCATGTCCGCCTGCCAGGAACGGTAGATGGAAGCGCCTCCTCCCGCATAGGGAAAGCAGAACAACTGGTAACTAGCGGACCGCTTCACCGGCAACCTCCCATTCGATGCGCGGGGCCGCATCCTGATCTTCATCGGGAAAGAAGTCGGGTAGCTCTTTTTCGAGGTCGCGAACCCTGGGGTTGAGATATGCCGCCGCCGTGATCGCGATCAGCAACAGGCCGGAGACAACGAACGCGGCCGCGACGCCACGCCCCGGTCCCACACCGATCCATCGTCCGATGGAACCCGCCAGCAGACCGCCCTTCGCGAACCACGGCTCGAAGAAACGGTCCGCGAGCGGTCCTGAAACCAGATAAGCAATTGGCATGGCCGCGGCCACAGCCATACCGGCGAAGGCGAATACCCTGCCTTGTACCGCGGGCTCGACTTTCGACTGCAGGACGGCCTGCATGCATCCGCTTGCGATGGGCACCGAGAGAAGGAATAGAAACGCGCCCGCGCCGATCAGGAAAGGCGACGGAGGCAATCCCGCGCCCAGCAGAGCAGCGCCCCCGAGCGCGAGAAACGCAATCATGCCGCGGACGCGCCGGCGTGGCCCGCCGGTCGCGGCCATCACAGCGCTGCCGGCGAACATCCCAACGCCGGCGCACGTCATCACTGTTCCGAGCACCTGAGGCGAAGCGAAAGAGAGCACGAGCGGCGCAACCAGGATCATGATTGCGCCCAGAAAGAAATTGCAGGCCGCGACCATCAGCACAAGGCCGATGAGTCCCGGTCTGCTGATGAGGTAAGCCCATCCGTAAGCGATGTCGCGCAGCAGGGAACGCTGCTTCGAATCGCCGGAACCGTGAGCCGGCCGGGGAACGCGAACCAGTGACAAGGTGATTGCCGCGAAGATGTAACTTGAAAAGTCGATCCAGAGGATTCCCGTGACTCCCGGCCGCGCCTGAATCAGGATTCCGGCCATAACGGGCGCGAGCGTCTGAGCAAGACCCTGAGCGATTTGAACCATTCCGCTGGCGCGAGCGAATTGATCTTTCGGGACGAGCAGAGTGATGGAAGCTGCCCAGGCCGGCCATTGGAACGCGCTGCATATGGAGATGGCGGACATGGCCAGATAAATTCCACCCGGCGTCAGACGGCCGGCCATCAGCATCAGGGCCATCCAGCCCGTAATGACAGCCGCGCAGAGTTCGCTCGCCAGCAT
>DAIDJK010000094.1 GCA_027450225.1 Bryobacterales bacterium
GCGGCGTCCTTCGCGAGCAGCGCCTTCCATCCGGGCAACGGCATCAGGCGGTACCGCGTGACGCCGCCGCGCCCGTCCAGACCGAACAGCGCCTGTGATGTGGTTGAAATACAGAGCAGCACGATGCACGTGCCGGGAAGAAATGCGTCGTGTGGCAGCATGCCGGCGATGCGATAGGCGACAGCCCCGAACGCCGGCGCAGCGGCGCACCAGAAATCGAGCGTGGTCAGCAGTCCGCGAGTATTCTTCCGAATCAGCTCGCCCAGCGCGCCCGGGAAACGCGGAATCCATGCGAAGACGCCGCGCTCCGAGCTTCGCCGGCTGTGCGGCGTGACGAATGCGATCAAAAAGATGGTCACGGCCAGTGCGGCCGTCCCGGTGGAAACGCGTCGCCAGAGCACGAACGCGGCAACCAGCCAGCTGATTGGATTCAGCCACGGGCTGACTACTCGCAGCAGCCGGCGATCGCGCGCCGTCAACGGCCATGTTCCCAGGCGCGACCGCGGTATCAGCCGCAGCGGATCGGCGCTCAGCGGGACAAATACGACGATCACCACAACGAAGGCCACGAAACCTGCCACCAGCGGATCGAGCATGAACAGCATCGCCGCCGAGGCGTAATACATGTTGTTGCCGCTCGTCGTGATGCGCGATTTCTGTTCCCGGCGAAGCGTCTGGAACAGTACTCGAAGCACCGGAAGGACCGTTTTCACGGGCTGGTCACTCGCGGCCCAACCAACCAAGCGAGACGGTTTGCGCCGGCTCCGCGAGCGCGAAATACGCTTGCTCCAGCGACCCTGCCAGTTCGCGGGCGGACGAGTTCAGAACCACGCGCCCTTCGCGAATGATCACCAGCTGAGTTGCGATCTCCTCGGCTACGGGAAGAATGTGCGATGTGAGGAACACCGTAATGCCTCGCGCCGCCGCAGCCACGAGAATGTCTCGCATGGTTCTTGAGGTCACCGGGTCGATGGCTTCAAACGGCTCATCGAGAAACAGCGCCTGTGGATTTGGCAGCAGCGCCATCGCCAGCGCGGTCTTCTTGCGCGTGCCGTGGGAGCAGCGTCCGGCGAACCTGCGCCTCGCTGCGGTGAGGCGCAGCGCAGAAATGAGTTGCTCGATGCGGATTTTCGCAGCCGCCTGCGCAATACCGTAGACGTCGGCAGTCAACTGCAGATGCTCTTCCACGGAAAGGTCCTCGAACAGACCGAGATCTTCCGGCAGCACGCCGATGCGGCGCCGCAGTTCGATGGAATCGCGCGTTACGCTGACGCCGCACACCGTCGCATCGCCCGAGGTTGGCGCAAGCAACCCGGTCAACATCCGGACTGTCGTCGATTTGCCGGCGCCATTGGCCCCGAGACACGCACAGATAGTTCCCTGGGGCACTTCAAGCGAAAGATTATCGACGGCCGTGAATTCGCCGAAGCGCCGGGTAAGTGAGTGGCAGGAAATCACGCTTCAGTAGCCGGCGCGTTTGTCCACAATATTCTTCAACGGCTCGCCTTTGCGCCAGCGTCCGAATTGTTCTACGAAAAATGATGCGGCGTCGTTCAGCCAGTCTTTGGTGTGGTCCGCGGTGTGGGGCGAGATCAGCACGTTTTCCATGTCCCAGAGCGGGCTTGATGCGGGCAGCGGCTCTTCCTCGAATACATCGAGCGCGGCCCCGCGAATCTGCTTCGCCTGCAGTGCGGAGACAAGCGCGGCTTCGTCGATAACCGGACCGCGGCCGACGTTCATGACGATCGCTTCCGGCTTCATCACGTTGAACTCGGCCGTGCTGAGCATGTGCTTCGTGTCTTTTGTCAGCGGAGCGGCCACCACGACGTAATCGCATTCCGGCAGCATCTTGTGCAGGTCCGCCGTGGCATAGATCCGATCCACGAATTCATCTCCGGCCCGCGGCACCGGATCGCGCCGCAGCCCGTAGACCCGCATATCCATGCCTTTTGCGCGCCGCGCGATCGCCCGCCCGATATCGCCGTAACCCACAATCCCCATCGTCTGCTTACTGATTTCGAGCACGTTGAAAACATCCCATTCGTGGGCGGCCTTCGAACGCAGCATCCGCGGAATATCTTTCGCGAAATACAAAGCGCCGAGGATGATGAATTCTCCCAGCGACTGGCTGAACGTCCCGGTTCCATTCGTGAGCGGGACAGGAGATTCCACCAGTTCCGGGAACAGCAGCCCGTCCAGCCCCGCGTAGCGCGCGTGAATCCATTCGAGCCTGGGCATGCCGAGCAATGCTTTACGGACCTCCTCGCGCGAGCCGCTCCAGTTGAACAGGACGCGCGCTTCAGGGAGCGCCTGGGCGCAATCGGCTGCCGTTTTGCCTTTCACGATTTCGGCGTCCCCGGCGAGCGCATGGAGCGCCTCGAGCGCGGGTTCGGCCGGGTTGCCGAGAACCACAATGGAAATTTTCTGCATCAGAACGCAAACTATCATGCCCGCCAAATCCGGCGTTCCGAACCGCAGCGGACTTTGTTGCGTAACAATGGATGATAACCATGAAACCAGTCGATTGCCGCCGCGGCGGCATCATTGTCCGCTTCCTGCTCATCTGCGTGGTTCTGGTTGTGCTCGCCGGTTTTGTCGGCGTAAATCTGCTGCGAAATGTACATCTGAGGACTGTCTCCCACAACGGCGGCGACGACGTTTCTCTGGTAACGCCGGCCGGCAGGTTTCATATCCGCGCTCACGAGAAACTGGATCCCTCCGCGGTTGGCATGCCGGTTTATCCGGGCGCGCGCCGCACAGACCAGTCCGGCGGCGCCGAGTTCGAATGGGTGTCGGCTGATGGGGATGCGAAAGGAATGTCCGTGGCCGGAGCGTCATTCATTACCCCAGATCCGCCCGACAAGGTGATCGATTTTTATCGCAGCCAGTTCTCGAATCTGGTGGTGGTGAAGGAGAAGAACAAGAGCGTTCGCCTGGAATACACCGACAGAGGACTGAAGCGCATCGTCGCCATCAGGGAAGAAGATGACGGCACGCATATCGGACTTGCCGCTATCGGCGGCGCTGCGGCAAACTGAAATCAGCCGCCCTCGCGGCGGCCGAAATGCCTGAAACCTGCACCTGCGGAACTGTCCTGGTCGAAAACGCGCGATTTTGCCATCGCTGCGGACGCCCTGTGTTTCCGGAAGAGAATATCGTAATTGCGCCTGCCGTGGAGCAGCAGCCGGCTGCGCCGGCCCCAGCGCGCCTTCGCGGCATCAAGCTTCCGGCTCAACCGGGCAAAGTGGGATTCAGCAACCCGATCGCACTGCGTATCGCATTTCTCATGTCCATCGGCATCATGGTGATCGAAATGATTCCGATTCTGCAGGTCGCTTTCGTGATCTGGTGCCTGGCTGCGGGATGGGGCGCAGTACGGCTGTATCGCCGTCTCACCGGCTTCCTGCTGTCGCCGTCGAGCGGAGCCCGGCTTGGTTCCATCACCGGCGTACTCACGTTTCTGAGCATCGCAGTGGTAATGGCGCTTGCCATGGTATTCAACGGCAAGGAACTGCTGCAGGAGATGATCCGACAGAACCCACAGGTGTCCGACGTTGTCAACAATCCGGGAGCGCTGGCGCTTGGCTTTTTGTTCGGTCTCCTGCTTCTTTTCGCGATGGTCGTGGGGACCTGCGCGGCCGGTGGCGCTTTAAGCGCACGCTGGGCGGCGAATCACAGCACGAAATAGCTTCGTCAGTTGAATTCAATTGCCGTAACCACGCCCGCGACACTCCCGCGTCCGGACCCCTTTGCAGGCCGGAAGCTGATCGTCACTTTACGCGATTGCTGGGCGCCGCAGGAAAGCGTGAAGCCCGCGCCCTCGCTGTGAATCTGCGAGATGTCCCCGATGGCGAAATGTTCTACCTTGCCATCGTCCTCCTTCAAATCGAGCCTCGATTGCTTCCCGCAAACGATGCGCACGATTGTGCCGGATGCCTTGAGATCGTCCGGGCCGCCGAACCACTCGACGGCTTTCGCTTCCTCGGCGCTGGACAGCGGATTCGTGTTGGCTTTCGCTTCGATGTCCGCGATCTCCGCGCGCGCCTGTGCTTTCAGGCGATTCAGATCCGCCTCACGCTCGGCCGCTTCCCTTCTGCGCTGCGCGTCTTCGTCCTCGAGCCGTTGCGTTTCGATCATCCCTCTCGCAGTCAGGTACTGCTCCCGCAGTTGCGGATTTGGCGCCGCCTGAGCGGCCGCCATCCACGCGCGCCCGGCTTCCGCATATTGCTTCAGAGACACGCAAAGCTGCGCATATTGGGCCCACCAGTCACTCCGTCGCGGAGCCAGTTTCACCGCCTGCTTCCACTCCATCATGCGGCGCGGCGGATCGGAGATTTTCTGGCCCAGTTCCCAGTGCGCTTCGGCGTACTTCGGATCGATCGTCAGCGCATCCTTGAGAATTGGAATCGCGCGATCCGGATCACTCTCGAGGGCCGCATACTGCGTCAGAGCTACCACGTTCTTCGTGCCCGCTTTGCGCGCCGCTTCGATGTAATCCCGCGCCTGTTCGGTATTCCCGGCCCGCATCGCGAGAACCGCCAGCCCCTCATTCGCCTCGGCCACTTCCTTGCCTTCAGACAGCAGCTTCTGATAGACGACCTGCGAGTCTGGCATGAGCAGATCGGCGTGCATCAGCTCGCCTTCGTCGGACGTGAGATAGGTCGTGCTGAAATCGCGATCGGGATTGAGCGGCCGATTGGGCGCCTGCACTGCCGCAAAGGATCCGGAACCGAAGAACTGTTCGGTGTCGGCCTCGAATTTCTTCGGGTTCTCGCCGAATGCGTTGCGAATTGCGGCGGGCTCATCCATCCCGACGGCGAGATTGTGGAGGAAGATGCTGGCGCGCGCTGTGTATTCGGGCTGCGTAATCATCCGCTCGATCAGCGCCCATTCGCGTGTCTGCTGCTCGCGAGGCGGAGGGGCGCCCCACTGATTGCGCGCCCCATTCGATTGGAAAGTGCTGAAAAAATTGATGAATGCCGTCTCGAGCGGCGCGGGCATCGCCGAAAAATTCGTCTCGAGCAGCGTCCTGGTCAGTTCGCGCAGCAGTTCGGGCGATAGTTGTCCGCCCGCTGTAGCGCATGCCATCATCCGGTCCCGCCCCATTCGCAGACCCTCGAAGCAGCCGTGCTGCAACTCGGCCTTGTTCTTGAAGACGATGATCCGCAGCGGCGGGTCTACCCGCAGATCCGGCTGCCCCATCGCCGCGCCAATCGCGAATCGAAGCTGCTCGAATTGACCGAGCGCCTCCGTGGCGGATTTCCGGCCGCTGTCGCTGATCGCCTCGAACGACCCCAGTCGCGCCTTCATCCACTTCGGCTCCGCCTGCGCCGCGCCAGCGAGCGTAAAGAAAGCCGCGAGCCCTGCGATCCCACGATGCATCAACATCTGCCTTGAGTATAGGCGCAGAAATGGAACAACATCCCGGCGCCATCTCTCCCGATCGCTGCGCTGCCGCCCTGGCCGTCTTCTCTCGAGCGCGCAGCCCTATATCGAGTCTTTCGCCCCGTATTCCTTCAACTTATTGTGCAGGGTCTTCAGGCTGATTCCGAGGATTTCGGCCGCCCGCGTTTTATTGTTCCGGGTATGCTCGAGCGTTCGCAGAATCAGGTTCTTTTCAGCTTCTTCCACCGTAGTTCCGATGGGGACGCGAACCGCCTCTCCATCCGCAGCCACCGCTTCAACCGGGGGCGTGGCGGGAGCCGCTGCCGCGGCGGCCGCCATCACTGCGGCAGCGGCAGGCTTCGGCTGAAGATTCACCGGCAGATGATGCAGCTGAACAGAACCTTCTCCGGCGAGAGTCACCGCCCGTTCGAGGGCATTTCGAAGTTCGCGAACGTTTCCCGGCCAGTCATGCCGCTCAAGAGCCTCGATCACCTCCGGCGAGAGCTCGCTGACTCTCGTATCGTGCTTGCGATTCAGATCGACGATGAGACTTTCCGCGATCGACGGAATATCCTCCCTCCGGTCACGCAGAGGTGGCAGATGGATATGAAAAACGTTCAGCCGGTAATACAGGTCCTCGCGCAGATGTCCCCCGCGAACCGCCTCGTCCGGCACCTTGTTTGTCGCTGCAACAACGCGAACGTCGACTTCAAACTCCGCCTTGCCGCCCAGCCTGCGCACGCGCGAATCTTCGAGTATCCTGAGCAGCTTCGCCTGGGTACCCATCGGCATTTCGCCGATCTCATCCAGCAGCAGCGTACCGTGCTGCGCCAGTTCGAAGCATCCGGCTCGCCGCTCGGAAGCGCCGGTGAATGAGCCTTTCTCATGCCCGAAAAGTTCGCTTTCGATCAGCGTTTCCGGAAGCGCGGCGCAATTGATCGCTACGAACGGCCCGCTTCTTCTCGGACTGAGGGCGTGAATGGTCTTGGCCACCAGTTCCTTGCCGGTGCCGCTTTCGCCGGAGATCAGTACGCACGCGCGGCTTGGCGCCGCCTGTTGCAGCAGCGAGAATATTTCCTGCATCCGGCCTGTCCCGCCCACCATTTCGCCGACTGCGCCCTTGTACTGCAGATTACGCTCCAGCGCCTTCTTTTCATTCCGCAGGCCGCTTTGAGCTGCAGCCCGCCTCAGCAGGACCTGCAACACATTGGGCATGATCGGCTTTTCCACGTACCAGAAAGCGCCAAGTTCATGCACCGTACGCACCGCCGTCTCCACGTTTCCAAACGCGGTGACCACGATCACGGGCGGCATCTCGCCGCTTTCGCGGAGCGCACGAAGCAGCCCGAAGCCATCCACGCCGGGCATGTTCATGTCTGTCACGATCACGTCCGCGGCGAACGTGTCAAGCTTGTCGAGCGCCTCGCGGCCGTCCGATGCGGTTTCCGCCTGCATGCCCCAGGCTTTCACCATGCCGGCCAGACCAGTGCGCTGGCTGCTCTCGTCATCAACGATAAGAACGTTCAATTGTTGCCCCAATCCGTTCGATGCTTCGATTCTAGTTTGCGTAACAGAGTAGCGGCGTTCGCGATAGTGCATTTCTTAACGCGACCGCATTTGACCCTGGCCCCGGCTCGCAATGTGGATAATGAGAGACAGTTGCGCTCCGGGTGAATGCTCCCGTGTTCGTGGCGGAAGTCCGGTTGCTCGCCTGTCAGAGTCGCGGATGCAAATGATCGAAGATCTGATTCGCCAGGCCCGCCGTCGTTTGTTGGTAAACGAGGCGGCAGGCCAGCTTGCGTTCGCGGCGTCGATCGATGCCGGCGCCGTGGCCGTCATTCTCATTGTCGGCACCCGTTACCTCGAATGGTGGACGCTGACCGTCGTTACCCTTGTCGCGGTGGCGCTTGCCGGCTTTCGTGTCGCCCGCCGCATACCCGATCCGTATCGTCTGGCGCAGCGAATCGACCGCTCGGCGCAGCTTCACGATCTGCTTTCGACGGCGCTTCACTTCGGAGGCCGCGCCTCTCTCCGCCCCGCCGAAGCAAATGTGCTCGCTTTACAGCGGCAACAGGCGGAGCAGGCGGCCAAGACCATTGATCTCGGCGCAACACTGCCGCTGCGATTCCCGCGCACTCTGTATCCTCTCGCGGCGCTGACCCTGCTCGCGTCCAGTCTGGTTGTCCTGCGCTACGCGCTCACCCGCTCGCTCGATCTGCGGCCACCGCTTACGGACGTGTTATTCGAAGATCAGCTTGCACGGCGGGAAATAAAGAAGCCACCGCCTCCAGCGACGGAGAAATCGTATAACGCGCTGAAAGCCGCCGAGGCGCTTATGGCGAAGTTGAACAGCTCAGCTGCTCCGGATGAGATGCAGGACCCGGATGCGCTTGAAAAGGCGATCGATGAGGCGCTCGCGCCGCCTTCATCAAAGAACGCAGCGAATAGCCAAAAGGCGTCGGAGGGACAGAAAGCGGGACAGCCCAACGCGAAAAACGGCGCGGATCCCTCGCAGGACGGCGATCCTCTGAACGGCAACCAGAACCCCGGCAGTCCGGATCAGAATGCAAAATCCGCTCAATCCGGGAAAGATGGTTCGCCGAACGAGAAGGGCCGGGCCGCAAGCATGAGCGAGAGTAACAATTCGAGCCTGCTTTCGCGGCTGAAGGATGCGGTCTCGAACATGTTTTCCCGGGGACGGCAGGATTCCGGCGAGGACGGCCGGAAGTCCTCTTCTCAGCAGCAATCCCAGATGGCGAAGGCGGACCAGAAAGGCGGCCAGAAGAGCCAGGGCGGCAAGGGGCAGCAACAGGCCGACTCGCAGGCAGACGCACAGGAAGGCGATCCGAACGGCGATCCGCAGGAAGGGCAGCAGGCCGAAGGGAAAAGCGCCGCGAAGACTTCCGCGCAGAATTCAGCTCAGGCCGGCAGCGGCATCGGCAGCCAGAACGGCGCCAAGGACCTTCGCGCGGCCGAGCAACTTCGCGCTATGGGCAAGATCACTGAGATCTTCGGCAAGCGCGCTGCCAGCCTCACGGGCGAAACCATGGTCGAAGTGCAGTCCGGCGCCCAGCAGCTGCGAACGTCCTACACCGCAAACTCCGCCACCCACAGTGAAGCGATCAGCGATGTCAACCGGGACGAAATTCCGCCCGCTCTGCAGACGTACGTGGCCAATTATTTCGAGCAGGTGCGGAAGGCTTCACCCAAACCCGAGACGGCAAAAAGCGGCGCGGGGCCAACTCGCCCGGCGCGCCAGTGATATCGTCTCAACCCGTTCTTCCCGCGCTGGCATCCATCGCAAGACGCAGCGCAACTTTCGCAGACGAATCGGGATCGTGCCGCACCTTCGGTCCGCGACTTAGCAGATCAGCCTCAATCACCTGAATTCCCATGTCCCGAATCCGGTCCGCATCGTTCTCGATGGGCGCCGCGTTTTGCAGGGCATAGCGCTTCCGCAGCGCCTTCGAAATTGGCGAGGTACTTACGATCGCGCAATCCAGGACCCGTCCTGCCGCATGGTTCCGAATCGCGGCGATGTGATCAGACGCGCGGAAGTTCACTGTCTCGCCCGGCTGCGACATCAGGTTCACGAAGTATGCCTTCGTCGCGCGCGATTCACGAACCGCCGCCGGAATGCCTGACACCAGCAGGTTCGGAATCACGCTCGTGAACAACGATCCTGGGCCCATCGTGATCAGATCCGCATTCGCAATCGCGTCAAGCGTCTCCCTGAGAGGACGCACACGCCGCGGCGAGAGGCGCACCTCCCGAATGGGCTTGCGGCTGCGGCTGATTCGCGTTTCCCCGCTGACGGTGCTTCCGTCTTCGAGCACAGCCACCAGCGAAACGTTCGCCGCCGTCGCCGGGAAGATCCGCCCCGCGATGTTCAGAACCTCCGAGGATTTTCGCACCGCTTCGGGGAAATCCCCGGTGATGTCAGTGAGCGCGGTCAAAAACAGATTTCCGAAGCTGTGGCCTTTCAAGCCCCTTCCGGC
>DAIDJK010000095.1 GCA_027450225.1 Bryobacterales bacterium
GCGGGGCATAACCCGGGCGATCACCTCAACGTGATCTCGATCGCCGACCTTTCCGATCCTTCGGTGGCAAGCATCATCAATGGCGCGGTTGCCGTGACGATTCCTGAGTACAACGTTGCGCCAGGCACGCCCGGCGATGGACAAATTGTGGATGCGGACATTCTGCTGAACCCGCAGTTCACGTTCTCGACAACCGGCGCCGCGGGCGCGTTCGATCTCGAGAGCGTGATCACCCATGAGCTTGGGCACGCGCTGGGCGCGGACCATACGGGAATTATCGGCGCGTCGATGTTCGAAGCGTCGTCCCCCAATGAGCGCAATCTTTCGGTGGACGACGCCGCGTTCGCGCAGGCGGCTTATCCGGCGGCCGCGTCGTTGGGGATGGTGCATGGAACGGTAATGCAATCGAACGGAGCGCCAGCCGCGGCTGCGCTGGTCACGCTCGCGGATCCGGCGCAGGCGTTCACCATTGGCGCCATCACGCGGCAGGATGGAACGTGGTCCGCCGCCGTGCCGCCGGGCAATTACATCGTGTATGCGGAGCCGCTCGGAGGCGGCATCGTGCAACACGCGGACATCTATTCGGCGGCGGGGGAAAGTCCGTCCGTGTTCCAGCCGGCGCCGGCGTCGTCGATGGCGGCGGTAACGGCCGGCGGATCGACGGAGGTCGACATCAGCGTTGTGCCGGGAGCATCGCCCATCGCGGTGACGTTCGCGGCGGTGGTTCCCTCGGGCGCGGCGGTATCGCAGGTCTATTCGCTCGGCGGCCCGCTGGCGGTGAACTCCGGCCAGACGGTGGATCTCGCCATGATCGGTCCGGGCATCGATGAATCGATGCGCCTGAATGTGCTGGGCCGTGGCGTTCACGTGCTGGGCATCCGGCGTGACGCGTCGGCAACGTTCGGCGGTTCGCTCGCCGGGCTGCCGGTGGTTCGCGCCACGCTGCAGATTGATGCGCAGCCTTCGGCGGCGCTGGCCAGCATCTTCATCCAGGAAGGCGCGAACAGCGCTTCCTATTCGGGCATTCTCTTCATCACGCCGCCCGTGCCCGCATTCAGCGCGCAGAGCATCGTCAATTCGGCCGACTACACGAGCGGCGCGATCTCGCCGGGCGGGTTGTACACGATTTTCGCGCCGGCGGGCGCGGCGAATCTGGGTCCCGCAACGGGCATGGCGACTCCGGGGCTGAACCAGTATGGTGCGCTTCCCGCCTCGCTCGCGGGCGTGAGCGTCACGTTCGATGGCGTTGCGGCCCCGCTGTTTTTCGTCCGCGGCGACATGATCAACGTGCAGGTTCCGTTCGAAGTGGCGGCCGACATCGGGACGAAAAACGCGGCCGTGGCGGTGAATTTCGACGGAGCGCAAAGCGCGCCGGTTCAGGTTCCCGTGGTGGCATCGCAGCCGGCGATCTTCACCGAGCGAAGCGATGGCGCTGCGGATTCGATTATCGTGAATCCGGATGGGAGCCTGAACTCGGCGGCTTCGCCTGCGCCTCGCGGCAGCTCGGTGGTGGTTTATGGGAGCGGCGTGGGGAATCCCGGCTGCTCCGGGTATGCGCTGCAGACCGGGCAGCCCGCGCCCGCGCCGCCTTCGGGCTGTGCAGGCCGATATGTGGCGTCGTTCGCCGGGCATGCGCCGGTTGCCGTCGCCTTCGGGGGATGGACGCCGACGATGATCGGCCTTGCGCAGTGGAATGTGCAGGTCCCGGGCGATCTCGCATCCGGCCCCGATGCGTTCACCATTACCGATGCTTCGACCGGCGCCACTACCCAGCCGGCGACGCTGTGGGTGCAGTAAACTCTGACCTGAAAGCCCTTACAAAAGTAAGTTGACACGGACGCCCGCACTTCGATAACGTGCGGAGAATCGCGGTCCGCGTTGACATGTCGGCAAGACATCGGCTCCTTCTCGTTCTCCTGGTCTGCTCTCCGCTCCTGTTGATCTCCGGCTCCACGGCCGCCGGAGTTTACACTTCCGCCCAGGCGGCTCGCGGTCATGATCTCTATGCCGAAGAGTGTTCCAAATGCCATGGGGAAACGCTTGCGGGCGGCGACGATTCCCCGCAGCTCGCCGGCGCCGACTTCATGGCAAAGTGGAAGGGCAAAAGCGTGGGCGCTCTGTTTTCTCTCATGCAGAAGAGCATGCCGACGGACGATCCCGGCCATCTGAGCAGCCGCCAGTATGCCGATCTCACCGCGTACATCCTGAGCGCCAACGGCATGCCCGCGGGTGACAAGGAACTTTCGAACGACGCCGCGGCCCTCGCCGGCGTCACCATCGAGGCGAAATAATGCAACGCAGATCTCCGCTTTACGCAGCCATTCTGATTGCGTCCGCGTTGTTCGCGGGCGGCGCCTTCGCGCAGCATGGCGCCACGAATGGCGAGTGGCGATTCTATGGCGGCGATGCGGGCACCACCAAGTATTCGCCTCTCGACCAGATCAACGCCTCGAACGTGAAGAGCCTGAAGATCGTGTGGGAATGGAAGTCGCAAAATTTCGGCAAGCGCCCGGACTTCAACTGGGAGGTTACGCCGCTCGAAATCGGCGGCGTTCTGTATTTCACGGCGGGCACGCGGCGCGATCTGGTGGCGGCGGATGCGGCGACGGGCGAAACGCTCTGGATGTATCGCCTCGATGAAGGTGAGCGCGGCACGCTGGCGCCGCGCGTGGTAAATCGCGGGCTGGCCTACTGGAGCGACGGCAAGGGCGATAACCGGATTATTCTGATTTCGCCCGGCTATCAGATGGTCGCGCTG
This sequence comes from Bryobacterales bacterium, assembly GCA_027450225.1. GTDB lineage: Bacteria > Acidobacteriota > Terriglobia > Bryobacterales > Bryobacteraceae > BOG-234. Next base: position 2,759 of record DAIDJK010000095.1, read on the forward strand.
AACGCGAAGACCGGGCAGCCGATCGCAAGCTTCGGAACCGATGGCAA
>DAIDJK010000096.1 GCA_027450225.1 Bryobacterales bacterium
AATCGACGAGCACCGGCACTCGCGCGCCGCTCACGATATCCGTAAATGCCGCCTCATCCACATCGAGCGGCTCGGCGAGAGGTTGCAGCGGCGCCTTGCAACTTCCGCACCGGCCGGTGTCGGCCAGATGACTCGCCGGAATCCGGTTCTTCGCGCCGCAACTTGGACAGGTTCGGATCATACTGACTTGATTATCGGGCGAACTTCAATTGCGCGGAGAAAAAGGGCAGCACCTTCGTCTCCAGGCGTTCGGCGATGCGGCTGGTGTGCGTACCTTCATAGGTTTCGAAAGTATGCGGAATCCGATATTCCTGCAAACGCTGGTCGAACTGCCGCGAGCCGCCGATCAGGCTGTCCTGCAATCCCACGTCGAAGGCGATGGCCTTCAGCGTACGAAGATCCTTCACATACTGATCGAGCATCGCAATCGGCGAATTCGCCGCCCATCGCGCCAGAACCTCCCGCTGCGGCGCCCCGTCTTTTATCGGCAGATCGAGGAAGAGCGGTGGGTTCGATGGGTCCGGTGAAAACGCCGCGGCAAGCGAGACCTGCGCCTTCACTCCGAACGGAGCAGCCTTCACCTCCTCCGGCGTACGCAGCGCCTCAAGCGGCGCATTCACCACCGGCGCGTTAATTCCCGCATCGAGGCAGCACGCGCTCATGGCGTAAAAGCTCGAAAACACATCCGGATGCTTCATCCCGATGCGCACCGTGCCATAGCCGCCCATCGAATGTCCGGCAAGCCCCCGGCTCTCGCGATTCGGGACGGTGCGGTAATGCGCGTCGATGTACGCCACCAGATCGTGCACAACAAAATCTTCCCAGTCCCCCGTGGTCTCCGACTGGCCGTAAAAGCTTCCTTCGAGCGATGTGTACGCGTTCGGCATCACGATGATCATTTGCTTCGATGCGCCGGACGCGATTGCCTTGTCGGCGCTTTCCGGCACGTTTACGAAATGCTTCACCAGACCGAACCACTTGTCGTCGCTGTCGGTATATCCGTGCAGCAGATAGATCACCGGATACCGCTGCTTCGGATGCGCTTTGTATCCCGGCGGCAGATAAATCGAGACATCGCGATCCGGCGAATCCCCTTCCAGATTGCCTTCGAGGCTCCTGCCATGAACTTTGATGCGCTCGTAGCTGCCCTTCACGGCGGCGTCGGGCTGGCCTGCCAGCAAGAGCGCCGCCGCGCCGAGAGAAACAAGAATTGTCAGTTTCATCGAGTTACATCCGGAAGCGGCAGACCACGCCGACATCATCGCAATACCACATATAGCCGTTGCGGATGGTCATGCCGTGCGGCAGAGGATCGCTGTCGGCCAGTTGAATCTTCTCGATCATCTCGCCGCTCTCCGGATCGTGTTTGAAGAACGCGTTCAGATTCGAGTCCGTCACCCACAAATAACGCCCTTCCCATCCGATGCCGTGCGGCCGGTTCGCAGCGGTCGCGAACTTCTTATGCACGGTCCACGTCTTCGGATCGATCTTGTAAACTTCGCGCGAGGGCGGAACGGCCATCCAGAGGAACCCGTCGCGCCATTCCTGCCCGTGCGCTCCCGTGCCCGGCGCGCTTGCATCAAGCACCTTCCCGGCATCGAATCCACCCACGGATTTTGGCGATGTCTGCAGCTTCGGCGCCGTCTTCTTCGCCAGCGGGCTGCTCCGCGCGGGAGGGTCGCCGATCATTTTGTAAATCACGCCCGCGCCCGGCGTGAAATGCTTCGCGAGGGTCTTGCCCGTATGCGCGTCCGCACGGACGATCTGCCGGTTATAAGTCGACCCGATCCAGAGCGCTTCTCCATCGAACGTAATGCCGCTCGACCGGTCCGTTTCCGTGGGAAACGATCGCAGCACCTGACCGTTCTCATAGCTGACGAGATAAGCTTTGTTGCCCTCGCTCTGGTCGATGATCCAGAGACCATCGTCCGTCGCCTGCAGACCGTTGGGATGCGGCCCGGGCGAGCGAAACACAATTTCCACTTTGCCGGTGGGCCGAACCCGAAGCGCTCCCGAGACTGTGGCCGCCGCCGCGGCGAATGAAACAAACTCCCGCCTTCGCACGACAGCGGATTCTATCAGGATTCGGCGAAGATTTCGGCGAGCCGAAGCGTGAATGGAATGTTTTCGGAGCGATACTCGTCGCGCACCACGCTCCGAACTACCTTGCCGTCCTCACGTGCATAGACGGTCATGGACTTGTAGCGAGGGTCTATCACCCAAACCTCGGCCGCTCCATCTTCGAAGTAGAGCGTCAGCTTCGGCTCGATGTCCTCGCCCGGCGAAAGAATCTCGACTGCGACCATCGGTGAACCGAGGAAGTAGTTTTCGTCGAAACGCTGGTCGGGCCATATGACGCTGGCGTCGGGTTCCAGCCATCCGCCGCCGATTCGATAGCCGGTTTTGTCGCCCAGTACGCGGCCTTCCGCCAATGAAGCCAGCAGCCGTGCGAGTAGCCTGACAGCGATGAGGGAGTGTATCCGAACGGGCGGCGGCATGGTTAGAACTTCGCCCTCGACAAGCTCCTGTTTCCCTGCTTCCGGATAAGGGAGTTGCTCGAACTCGGCGAAGCTGATGAGCGTTGTTGTGCTCATGACCTGATTGTAGTCCGGGCGAAGCTCGCACCCGCGCGCGAGCCCCGCCCGGCAAAAATGCTACAGCTTCACAGTAACGGTCTTGATCTCCGTATACTGCTGCAGCCCATACTCCCCGAGTTCGCGTCCGATGCCGGATTGCTTGAATCCGCCAAATGGCGCCGCGGCGTCGAACACGTCATAGCAGTTCACCCACACCGTGCCTGCGCGAACGCTGTTGGCGATCGCATGCGCCTTCGAAATATCGCGCGTCCACACGGCCGCCGCCAGCCCGTACATCGTCTTGTTCGCGCGATCCACCACTTCATCCATATCGCGGAACTTGATAATACTCATCACCGGCCCGAAAATCTCCTCTTCGGCGATCTTCATGTTGTCCTTCACATCGGCGAAAACGGTCGGCGCAATGAAATAACCGCGGTCGCCCACTCGCTCGCCGCCGCACACCAGCTTCGCGCCTTCCTGCTTGCCCGATTCGATGTACGACATCACCTTCTCGAACTGCTCATCGTTCACCTGCGGACCCTGCTCGGTCTTCGGGTCGAACGGGTCGCCCACCGCGCGCTTCTTCGCCCGCGCCGCGCTGCGCTCCACGAACTCATCGTAAATTTTCTCTTCCACGAACAGCCGGGAACCCGCGCAGCAGCACTGTCCCTGGTTGAAGAACAGCGCAAAATGCGCGCCTTCGATGGCCTGATCCATATCGGCGTCGCCGAAGACGATGTTCGGGCTCTTGCCGCCAAGTTCCAGCGTGACGCGCTTCAGATTGGTCTTCGCCGAGGCTTCCATGATGAGATGCCCCACTTCGGTCGATCCGGTGAACGCCACCTTGTCGACGTCCATGTGCCGCGCGATCGCCGCGCCCGCGGTCGGCCCGTAGCCCGGCAGCATGTTCACCACGCCTTCCGGGAATCCGGCTTCCACGATCAGTTCGCCGATGCGAAGCGCGGTAAGCGGAGTCTGCTCGGCGGGTTTCATCACCACCGTATTGCCGGCGGCCAGCGCCGGACCAAGCTTCCACGCCTGCATCAGCAGCGGGAAATTCCAAGGGATGATCTGCCCCACCACGCCCACCGGCTCATGCCGCGTATAGCAGAAATAATCGCCGTTTACCGGAATCGTCTTGCCCTGAATCTTGTCCGCCCATCCGGCGTAATAGCGGTAGCAGGCGATGCTCAGCGGCAGATCGGCCGCGCGAGCCACCTTGTAAGGCTTGCCGTTGTCGAGCGCTTCAAGCTGGGCCAGTTC
>DAIDJK010000097.1 GCA_027450225.1 Bryobacterales bacterium
GCGGCGCGGGCGCGGGAGTGCGCCACTGAATGTTTACCTGCAATTGCAACACAGACGTCGCTCGAAAGCTCGTGACGACAGGTCTCATGATCCATGGCCCAGCTCCAGCTACGCTGGTTCCGTTGAATGCAGCAAGTCCGCCTGGAGAAGCAAGAAAGTCTACAGGCCATCCCGAAGTGCCGTGCTGAATACAGGCCGTAGAGAGCGTAATGTCGCTGGTTTCTTTCGGACCGGCGAAGATCGCAACGTTGGTGACGGTGGCGTTGGCGGGTACGGCCGCCGACGCGGTGCTCGCAGAGGAAGTGGCCGTCCAGGTATAAGTCAGCACGACTTTACCGGAAGTATTGAAGCTGTTCGGCGCTTCAGCAATCGTGGCAGACAGGCCGGAAACCTGTGTACACGATACCTGCGCACCGAGGTATGCGGGGAATATTGAGAAGCTGGCCAGGATCATTCCCAGACGAATCGTGCTCAGGCCGGTTCTCGTGTGTGTAGGGAGCAGCATGTCTTTGCCTCCTGCCGAACGAAGTCGAACACTCGCTACTACACGATGTTTGTTCCGCTTTGGCGCGTCGTGCGCGAGTCTGACTCATCCAGCGCAATTGATCTCGCGAATGGGCCAGCCGACAAATTCGCAGCCGGCGGTGACCCGGGACAGCGGCGCGCCTCGGATTCACGCATGGGCGCCGCGCGTAATCGCGCAGGCAGCGTGGCGCAGGATTCCAACTCGCTGATTTCAATCGCCCGGCGCGAGGCGGACGACGTGCACTCCTGAGGAGCGGAGATCAATGATGCGTTCTGTGATCATCAGTTTCTGTCTTCTTGCAGCCGCCGGCGGCGCGGCTCGCGCGGCCGATGTCGCCGCGGGAAAGGCGGCTTATGACAAGAGCTGCAAATCCTGCCACGGGGCGGACGGGACGCCGAACCCGGCCATCGCGAAGATGATGAAGGTGGATATGCGCAGCCTGGGCTCGGCCGAGGTGCAGGGCATGAGCGATGCCGAACTGAAGAAGATCATCGCGGACGGCAAGGGGAAGATGAGACCGATGCCAGCCGCGGCCAGTTCGGCCGGGGACATCGTGGCCTATATTCGGACGCTGAAGAAATAAGAAGCAGGCCGGCGCTGACGGAAACGGTCTGATTGCCGCCGGGGTGACGCGATCCGGGCGGCATTCCGTGACCGGTAGTCAGGCCTTGCCGGCCGCTTTTTTTGCTTCCATTTTCCTCTCGACCGCCGCCAGGAGGCGCGAATGCACCTCATCCGGAATCGGATAGCACTTCATGCCCTTGTAGACCGAGATCGTCTTGCGCGTCGTGTCGCAGATGACCCAGCAGTTCGGGCATTCGGCTATGTGGCGTTCGAGTTTGGCGCGAAGCTCGGCGTCTGTTTTTTCGTCGAGAAAGTCGCTGAGTTCGGCCAGGAAATCCTTACATGTAAGCAAAGGCGTTGTCTCCCTTGCGCTTGAAAAAACGCGTGAGTTTTTCCCGAAGCTGCAGGCGGGCCCGCAGCAGGCGGCTTTTTACCGCCGGGATGGAAAGACCGAGCGCTTCGGCCGTTTCTTCGGTTGAGAGTCCGTCCACGTCGCGCAGCACGAAAACGGCGCGATAGATGGGGGCGAGCTCATCCACCGCTTCCTGAAGGATGGTATGCAATTCGTCCTGGGAGAACTGCTGTTCGGGATCAGGGTCCCAGGAAGCGATCTCGCGGACCACGGTATCTTCCCCGGTATCGATCTGCTCATCGAGCGAGACCGAGCGGTCCGTCTTGCGTTTACGGAGCTTCATCAGCGCCTGATTGACGGCGATGCGAACGATCCAGGTGTAGAACTTCGAGTTGCCCTGAAACTGATCGAGGTGCTCGTAAGCCTTGAGAAACGCTTCCTGAAGGACATCTTCGGCGTCCTCGCGATTCTGCGTGATGTTCATCGCGAGGCGGAAGATTTTGCCTTCGTAGCGGTTCAGAAGCGTGGAAAAAGCGGTCGCGTCACCCTCGCGCGCCCGGTTGACCAGCTCCAGCTCTTCCTTCGCTTCAGGCGAAAGCTCGAACGGAGCGGCTATAGGTACGCTTTCGGTAGCCATTTTTCGAGATTCCTTATTGTCCCACGCGAGGAAACGGCCAAAAGCGGATCGAAAAAATCCGGGACCGGAAACCGGCGCGCAGCAGGAACCGCCGCAGCAGGCGAAAGCGAACCTCATAAGATGAGCCTCATTCGTATTTCAGCAACTTCATCCCGATTCATTACCTGATTCGCACAACGGCCGCCCGAGTGGCGGCCTGTGCTCATCCCGATTTCGAGATGACGCAGCGAAAGTGAAAGTTGCGGAAAACTAACGGTTTGCCGGAGTTTTTGCGGCGGGATTCCAGCCGTGGAGCACGCGAAGGATGTAATCGTGCGTTTCGCGGAACGGGGGCACGCCGTGGTACTTTTCGACCGCCTCGGGGCCGGCGTTGTAGGCGGCAAGGGCCAGCAGCACCTGATCCGGGCGGCCTTCGTAGCGGGCAAGCAGGTCCCGCAGGTAGCGCGCGCCGCCATCGGCGTTTTCGCGCGGCACTTTGGGGTTGACGTTCAGGGTGCGGGCGGTGTCCGGCATCAGCTGCATCAGGCCGATTGCGCCTTTGGGGGAAACGGCGGCGGGATTCAGAGCGGATTCGGCTCTCATCACGCTTTCCACCAGGGATTCGAACGAAGCGGGCAGCGCCAGCTTCGCCGCAGCTTCGTGGGCCAGTTCGAAGGGGTTCTCGCCGGCGGCAGGCGGCGCAACGGGCTGAGCTTCGACCGGATTTGCCTGCGCCTGAGGCGGCGCGGCAGGCGCATCGTCGGACTCGAAACGCGCGATGCGCGCGGCGGGGAGTTCGATGGTGCCTGTGGGATCGTAGAGTCGGATGGACTGCCCGGTCACCTCATGCCGGTCCGCGTGAATGCGGAAACCGTTATCGAGGACCGCGTATTCCCCGGCGAACGCCGGAACTGCAGCCGGCGCCAGCCCGATGCAGGCCAGCCAGATAATAAGATAGACAGTTCCCTTCATGCCCCAAACATTTGTGACGCATCTCGAGTGCAGTTTGTGCAACCGGAAATACGAAGCCGGCAAAACGTGGAATCTGTGCGAGTGCGGCGGCCCGCTGCTGGTGCGGTACGATCTCGGAAAACTGCGTTCGGCATGGTCGCGCGACAGTCTGGTTTCGGCGCCGGACAACATGTGGCGCTACGCGCCCGCGCTGCCGGTCACGCACGAAACCTCAATTATCACACTTGGCGAGGGCATGACCCCTCTGCTGCACGCCGCCCGGACAGGGGAGCGGATCGGCGCTTCGGACCTGCTGATCAAGGATGAGGGGCTGAACCCGACCGGGTCGTTCAAGGCGCGCGGGCTTTCGTGCGCGGTCTCGATGTGCGTGGAACTGGGGCTGAAACGGCTGGCGATACCTTCGGCCGGCAACGCCGCGAGCGCTCTGGCGGCCTACGCCGCCGCGGCGGGACTCGAAGCCAACATCTTCATGCCGCAGGATGTGCCGCAATCGAACTTCATCGAATGCAAGGCTTATGGCGCGAAGGTGACGCTGGTGGACGGGCTGATCAGCGACTGCGGGCGGATCGTGGCGGAACGCAGGCAGGCTGAGGGGTGGTTCGAGATATCGACGCTCAAGGAGCCGTACCGCATCGAGGGCAAGAAAACGATGGGGTATGAGGTGGCCGAGCAACTGGGCTGGGAACTGCCGCACGCGATCTTCTATCCGACGGGCGGCGGCGTGGGAATGATCGGGATGTGGAAGGCGTTCGCCGAAATGGAAGCGCTGGGCTGGATCGGACCGGAACGGCCGAAGATGATCGCGGTGCAGGCGTCGGGCTGCCAGCCGGTGGTGCAGGCGTTCGAGGAAGGCGCCGAACGAAGCCAGTTCTGGAAGGACGCCTCGACGGTGGCGAGCGGTCTGCGGGTGCCGAAGCCGCTGGGCGATTTCCTGATCCTGCAGGCGGTGCGGGAGAGCGGTGGAACGGCGATTGCGATCTCGGACGACGAACTGATTGACGCCGGAATTCAACTGGCGACCGAAGAAGGCATCTTCGTGGCGCCGGAGGGAGCGGCGTGCGTGGCGGCGGCGGAGAAGCTGATTCGCAGCGGCTTTTTGAAGAACGATGACAGGATCGTTATCTACAACACGGGGTCGGGGCTGAAGTATCTGGAGGCTTATGCGACGCGGTTTCCAAGGACGGCTTCGGGCGAGACGGACAAGCTGGGCGGGCTGATCACGCCGCGGTAGGGCGCGAATCGTCCTCGCCTGCGTCTCGTTATGATGGCAACGTCTCCGGTGATCGCTTTCGACGTGAACGGTACGCTGCTGGACGTGCGGGCGCTGGGGCCTGTCTTGAAGCGCATTCTCGGCGGCAGGCGTTCGGTCGATGAATGGATGGGGCAGCTGGTGCTGTATTCGATGGCCACGACCGCGACAGGGAGTTACCGGGATTTCGGTGAGATCGCGGTGGCGGTAACCCGGATGATCGCGGCGGCGGATGGGCGCAAAGCGAATTCCGGGCAGCTCGGCGAACTGCGGAAGCGAATGCGCGATCTGCCGGCGTTCCCGGAGGTCAGCCGCTCGCTCGGGCGGCTGCGCAAGGCGGGATTTCGATTGATCGCGCTCTCGAACAGCGGCAGGGCGAGCCTCGAACAGCAGTTGCGGAATGCGGGCATTCGGAATCACTTCGAACTGTGCCTTTCGGTGGAGATGGCAGGGCGGTTCAAGCCGGCGGGTGAAGTGTATCGGGCGGCAGCGGCGCGCGCGGGGGTCCGGACGGGAGAAATGCTGATGGTGGCGGCGCATCCGTGGGACCTGATGGGCGCGGCCGCGGCGGGATGCCGGACGGCCTTTCTCAAAAGGCCAGGCCATGCGTTGTTTCCGGCGGCCACTGCGCCGGATTACGTAGCCGCCGATCTGGCGGATCTCGCGAAAAGCCTGACTGCGGGACGGGCCGGCAATCGTGGGAAAGCGCGGTTTCTGGCTCCGCTTCTGGCCGCGGCCGCCATGATCGGAATGCGGCTCATCCGGCGGAACCGTCATCAGGTTGACATCGATTTGCGATAGCATTTCTGGCGAAATGAGGAGGCGACCAATATGCCTGCCGCAGAACGTGCTTTCGAGCCAATCGGCATCAATCCCGCAGTAGACCCGCATACGGGTCTTGTGAACCTGAGCGTTTTCAACGGCGCGCAGCAACCTTTCCCGCAGGGCGCAAAAATTCTCGTCACGGTTCGTGACGGAGCGCAGCATCAGCTTTTCCGCGATTTCGTGGATGGCCCGAACGTCACGCTCGAACTGCCATTCCACAACAGTTTCGCCGACAACTACTCGATCGTGGCATTTGCCGACGGTTGCGAACAGGCGGGATTCCAGCCTGTCCGGATCGGACCGGGCGTGAAAACGCAGCTCGACCTGATGCTGCTGCCGAAAAACGGATCCCTTCACTTCGCCGGAGCCCGATGGCCGGACATACAGGCGAAGAGGCCGCTGGTGGCGCAAATCTTCGCGGCGAGCACGGCAGGCGCGCCGGACGGCGCCTGGAGCGAGATGCTGGAGACGAAGCCGGAGCATCTGGCGTGTCTGCTGAACCTGACGACGGCGATGCAGCAAATCTCGCTGCCGCGGGGAACGCCGCTCGACTATTTCAAAACCTTCGACCTTCCGAAGCTCGCGCCTGACCGGATCTTTGGCTACGCGGACGCGAAGCTGGTGGATCAGGTGAGACTCGCCGCCGCGCACGGCGAATTCGATACCGAGCCCGCCATCGACCTTGGCCTGCACGGAGATGCGACCAGCAGTTTCAAGCAGATTCAGTTCGGCGAAGCCAACGTGCAACTCACGTTTCACGAAAAGAACCGGCGGACGATCGACGGCGTGGATTGCGTCTACGTGGAACCGGACATCGATTACTTCAAAGAACCCGGCGCGCACCTGCTGCTCGAAGTGATTCCGAACGGACTGACGGGGAACGTGAGCAGTCCGCGAGTGGTGTACGTGCTGCGGTGGATCGCCGGGCGGCACGCGGGAGTGCCGGAATTCGACCCGCTTTACACCATCGAGTAGCGGCCGGCGCCATGAGAACCGGTTCCGGAGGTGGGAACGGAAGGCCGGTCACAACGGGCGGCGCAAAAAGATTTACGGAAGTTTTCCCGCGATAAACGGCACAGGCGGTTTCCAAATCGGACGCGTGCGGGGTCCGGGCGACGGACCTCCGGTCTATGATGGACTTTCGGGGCTGGGCGCGCCTGAAGTCCAGGGCGGGCCATCGCGGGGGGAATCTCCGCGACCGTAATCTCCATCTCATAGAACGAGAAAGGAAACGAATGGGTAATTCTCTGCTGGTTCCCATGGTGGTTGAGCAAACCTCGCGCGGCGAGCGGGCGTACGACATCTACTCCCGTCTGCTCAAGGAAAACATCATCTTCCTCGGTACGCCGATTGACGACACCGTGGCGAACCTCGTAATCGCGCAGCTCCTGTTCCTCGAGGCGGAAGACCCCGAGCGCGATATTTCGATTTACATCAATTCTCCGGGCGGCTCGATTACGGCCGGTCTCGCGATTCTGGACACGATGGCATTCGTGCGGCCGGATATAGTGACCATCTGCGTGGGCCAGGCGGCGTCGATGGGCGCTGTGCTGCTGGCCGCCGGCACCAAAGGCAAGCGGTTCAGCCTGCCGAATTCCCGCATTATGATCCACCAGCCCTCGATGCAGGGCCTTGCGGGGCAGGCGGCGGATATCGATATCTATGCGAAGGAAATTCTGCGCATGCGGGAGATCCTGAACAAGATTCTGGCGGATGCGAGCAACCAGCCGATCGAGCGCATTGCTCGGGACGTGGACCGCGACTACATCATGAGCCCGGAACAGGCGACCGAATACGGCATCATCGACCGGGTGATCACCAGCCGCGATCTGGCTCCCACGCCCGTATCGAAGCCGGCATGATCACTTCCGGCCGATAAAACGACAGCGCCCGTACCTGAACGGTACGGGCGCTTTTTTTTTGTTGCGAGCCAAAGCCGCTCTGCCGGAGCGCGCTATTTCAGCGAACCACCGGCTTCGGCGGATTGCAGTTCCAGACCAGCCCGTTCGCCGTTGATCAGAACGATGCTGGCGTCCAGGAGTTGTTGCCCGGTGAGTTCATATTGCTCATAGCGGCGGAGCGCCGGCAACGGGAAGATGAATTCCACCGTGGTTCCTGCGTCGCCTTCGGCGGAGACGCCCTGGAGGTGGACCGTGGAGCTGAAATCCATCCCGGTGAAGTCCGTGCTGTCTTTGAAGCAGGCGAGAACCGGGCGGATCAGATGAGCGACATGACGGTCGAAGGCGAGCGCGGCCAGTTTGTATTGCGAGCCGGAATCGGCGGCGCCAAGAGTCGTCGTAATCGGGATCTGAAGATACTGGCCGCCACGGAACGTGATGAAAGACGGGGGAGCGTACGGGACGAAATGGGCTCGCGCATCGAGCCCGGCCATCTTCGCCAGCGTGTCCTTGTATTCGGCGTCCAGATTCCGGCCGGTGGCCTTTGCGGTGCGGGCCGCGGCGTCTACCGGAGCCGGTTGGGCCACGGGAGCGGATCGCGCGGGCGCCGGATCGGCATTCGTAACGGGCGCGGGCGCCGGATACGTGACGCGAGTGGGACGCGGGCCGTCCGCGGGCGCCGGTTCGCCGGGCCAGAACAGCACCGGCTGGGCGTTCAGGTAAGCGGCCCCTTCAGAGACCGCCGCGGCGCGGCCCGCCGCATCGGAGGCCGCCACCAGTTTGAGCGCCGATTTCCGCGGCAGAATCAGGACGACATTCTCCATCGACTCGGTCTCGACGCCCAATATGCTGCGGATCACGTGATGAGAGATTTCGAAAGCGAAGGCATCCGGCGTGTCGGAGTGGGCAAACGCGGGCGCCGCGGCCTCGAGAAGCGGCAGCATCACGTCGTTGAAGGTCTGAGCCGCGCGCTCCTCTCTGCTCATTCGATCCGCGGAATAGGCCGCAAAGTAGTTGCCGGTGATCTTCAGCACCACCTGGCCGCGAAAGTTGTCGAACTGAATCGAGCGCTGGTCGGCGGCGGCCTGCCGGTTTTCCGGCAGGTCCAGCGTACGGCTCAGATAGAAACGATAGGGAAACTGGTGGCGCTGGACTGCCTGGGCGATGGCGTGCAACTCGGCCAGGTGGGTCTGCTGAAGACTGCGCAGAGACGGGTCCTGGATTTCAGCGGGCGCCAACACCTGGCCCGATGCTCCGGAGGACGCGAGAATGGACGCGGCCAGAAGAACAGCCGCGGGATTGAAATGGCGAATTCGCATTGAATGTCCCTTCAAAAGATCCCCGGAGCCCGGTAAGGCGGATCGGCGACGGCTCGAATATAGGCAGCCAGCGCATCGATATCGCCCGCCGAAAGGGTGGGGCTGTATGGCGGCATTTCCGCAGATTTGCCCAGCGCCGCGCCGCCATGGCTGATGATCGCGACCAGATTGGGCCCGGTGTACTGATTGAGCGCGGTCCCGTCGGAAAAGGCGTGAGGCGGCACGCTCAGATTGTCGTGATTCGAGACTCTTTCAGCCGTGGACTCGGAATTGTGACAGCGTGAGCAATACATTTCATTCAGCTCGCGGCCGAGCGTCTGCTGATAGTCGAGAGCGACTTCGGGAAACGATACCTGAAACGCCTTGCCCGCTTTGTCTCGGGTGGTGGCTGTGAGCAGGTATCTTCCTGCCGCGCTGCCGAGGCGAACGTTGGAGGTGAACTGGCCGTCCGGTCCGGTCAATCCCGAGGGGGGATCGAAGACGACGCCGGCGGGGCCGCTCATTTCCACGAGAGCGCCGGCAACGCCGTTCCCCTGTGCGTCGTTCACCTGGGAAACGATGGGCTGATCGAGCGCGGCGCCCGCGCCGGTGACGCCCTTTTCGCCGGAGACATCCACAATGGCTGCGCCGAAGGCCTTCGCTGCCGGACCGCGGGGAGCAGCGGCCTGGTGGCACCCGGCGAACGCGAGCGCGGCGAGAAGCACCAGTGTTGTCTTCACTTCGATGCTCCTTTCGCCGCCGCCTTCTGTTGCATGAGAAACGCCGTGATCGCGCGGGCGTCGTCGTCGTTCATGTTCCAGTTCAGCTCCATCGTGCCCGGGCGCAGAGCCTGGGCATTCTTCAGCCAGTGGAAAATCCAGGCCGCGTTCAGGCGCAGGCCGACCTGCGTCAGAGTCGGACCGATATAGCCCTTGTCCTTGTTCGGATCGACGATGTGACAGGAGTTGCACGCGTACTTGCCGTAGAACAGATCCTTGCCATGGGCCGCGTCCGATGCGCCGAGTTTCGCCGCGTCGATTTCGTTACGGTCGAAGGCGGGCGTCTGGTAGACGGTTTCGATGTAGTCGGCCAGAGTATTGGCCTCTTCATCGCTGAGATCGAACTTCGGCATTCGGCGGATCAGCGCGGGCCGCAGCGTATTCGGCGCCTTCAGGAAGTTCACCAGCCAGGCGCGCTGGACGGAACTGCCTTCCCAGGTCAGGTCCGGCGCCATGTCGCCGCCACGGCCGTTGATCTTGTGGCAGCTGAAACAACGCAGATCCTTGATGAGTTCGCCCGCGCTTCCCGCGGGTTCATAGGTGGAGGGCGCCGGGGCCGGCATGCGCAGCGCTGCCGGAAGAGTCGTGGCGCGCGTGGTTTGCGCCAGCAGCGCCGTCACCAGCGATTCGACCTGCGAATCCGACAACGTGAACTGCGGCATTTTCAGCGCGTTGCCGAAGGAGTGAGGATTGCGGATCTTGGCCGAAATGTAATCCGGCAGCGTGTGCGGCATGCCCGGAAGGAAGACGATTTTCGAAAGCTGCAGACTGCCTACGGCGCTGAGATCCGGCGCGAAGTTGTCCGGGTGCGGTACGCCGTTGATGTCGTGGCATGAGGCGCACCCTTTTTCGGTGACCAGACGTTTCCCGTGCGCGATCTGCTCCGCGGTTGCGGGGTCGAGATGCACGTTGCTGAGGAAATCGGAGTCGGTCTTGCTGCCGAGGAAGCTCATGATCAGGCCGATATTTTTCGGCTCCAGCCGGTAATGCGGCATTACGGTTCGAGGGGAATAGATTCCGGGATTGCGGATCCACTGCGCCAGCCACTCGGGCTTGACTTTGGAGCCAACGCGAGTCAACTCAGTCCCCACGTTGCCGCCGACCATCAACCCGGCGGCATTCTGCATGGCGTGGCAGGAGGCGCAGAAAGCTTCCCCATAGACGCTCGCTCCCTGCTGCACGGCATCGGCGCCGGCGGCGGCCGGAATTGGGGGAATCTTTTGATCCGCTTCCGGCAGGTAAGGCGTGCTCTGGCTGATGAGGAATGCGGAGATATCGCGCGCGTCGGCATCGCTCAACTGGAAGTTGGGCATCCGGGCGCTGCTGGCGTATGACTGCGGATTCTTGATCCACGCGAAAATCCATTCGCGGGAAGTCTTCTCCGCGACGTGTTTCAGACCGGGCGGATGATCCGAGGGAGCGATGGTGCGGCCTTCGGGCGACGCAACCTTATGGCAGCGGACGCAGCCGTACTGGGCCAGCAGATCTCTTCCGTCATCGAGTCTGGGAGTGCCGGTGAGCGGCTGCTCATGGCATTCACCGCAGCTCGATTCGGTATAGCGCGCGGGCAGAACGGGATTTTCCCAGGAGAGCGTGCTGCTGTGGGCTTCGGCGACTGTGGTGGCCGCCCCCTGTCCGCGGTGGCACATGACGCATCCGAATTCGGTGAGGGAATGCGGAATGGGCGGATGCGGATGGAACGGCTGCGGTGCGATGCCGGCCAGCGACACTTCTTTCATGGCTACGTGACAGGTGCCGCAGCGATCGACCACGCCCAGCTGGGGCAACCAGACCTGCTGCACGCCGCCCTGGAATCGGCGCGCGAGGGACACGCCGTCCCGGCGGTTGCGAATCAGGTTCTGATATTCGTTCTGATAATGCAGCCACTCGCGGAAGTGGTCCCGCGCCGGCACTACCGCGAGCACGACCAGGAGAACCGCGCTTACCGATCCGAACGCGCGCGCGCTGTCTCCGAAAAGGAAGCGGCGGGCGGAATGAATACTCTCTCTCAGACTCATCACGCCTCCCAGGGCCAGACCAGCGCCCAGCCCGCGCCTCGGAAGAAGGTGCCGATCACGGTGAGAATGATCGCCACAGTCAAAAACCACGACATGATCCAGAAGGAAAGCGGCTTCATCCGCAGCCATTTCCGGAAGCCGGAATTCGCCGCCGGCGAAGCGCCGAGAAGCATGATGCCGGCGATCAGAATGGTCGGGACCAGGACGGACCAGACCTCGAAAACAATCAAAAAGACGGACAGCGCGGCGACAACGATGGCCAAAGCGCGCATTCTCTTTTTCGGCTCCTTGAGCCAGAAACCTTCGGTCTCGATATTGATTCCGAAATAAGGGATTACGATGAGCGCCAGCACCACCAGAGTGGGAATCAGAACTCCGCCGACGATGGGCGGGAAGTAGTGCAGAAGTTCCTGCAGGCCCAGAAAGTACCAGGGCGCCTTGGCCGGATTTGGCGTTTGCATCGGATCGGCCAGCCCTTCGAGAGGAGCGTCCCAGAACAGGGACAGGAGAGCCAGGGCCAGCAGCAACGCCTCCACTGCTGTCGCGGCGCGGAACAGAACTTCGGGAAACGTCATGACGTATGGATCGTCATGCGTCCGGACCTGCGGGGAAGTGCGGCGCGTTACGAACGCGACCCGGACAGGCGTGCGCCGGCTATCTGAATCGATCGAAGCTACAAACTCTTTCGGTTCAGTTTCGGTCATCGGTTTTCTCCTTCACGTACAAGCCGCCATCCTTTCGGATTCGCCAGAAATGAATCGCCACGAACAGTACGGTGACCAGAGGCAGGATTACGCAGTGCAGAACATAGAAACGCAGCAGCGCGTTGGCGTTTACGGTATGGCCGCCGAGGATCAGGAAGCGAATTTTGGCGCCCAGCACAGGTACGGCGGCCAGGATATTTGAGCCGACCGTGATCGCCCAGAATGCCAGCTGGTCCCACGGCAGTAGGTAGCCGGTATAGCTCAGGAACAGCGTCAGCATCAGCAGAACCACGCCGATCACCCAGTTGAATTCGCGTGGCGGCCGATAGGCGCCGCGATAGAAGACCTTGAACAGATGCGCGAACACAAGCAACACCATGGCGTGCGCCGACCAGCGATGCAGGTTGCGCAGGAAGACTCCGGCCGACACGACGAACTGCAGGTCCTTCATATCCGCATAAGCCTGCGGTACGGAAGGATGGTAGTAGAGCATCAACAGGATGCCGGTGGTGATCAGGATGAGAAAGCACCCGAGGCTCAGCGTCCCCAGATACCAGGTGGCGCTGAACTTCAGTACGCGCCGGCGAACCTTCACCGAGGCGAGGTGGAGAAAGACATTCTGCTGAACCGCGAGAGACCGGTGAAGATTGCTTTCTCCGGAACCGCTGCGGAACACCGAGCGCCACACGCGCGAGTTCCGTAATCCTGCGATATCGTCGATCAGGCCGGGCATGTCAGATCCTCACGAACTCACGCCTCGGAAGAGGCTCGGAGCGATCGACCAGCAGGTTGCCCTCGTCATCGACCCAGGTTTTCAGCCAGGGCAGCGGACGCGGAGCAGGCCCATCGAATCTCTCCCCATCGATGTGGAATTTACTGCCGTGGCAGGGGCAGGCAATGATGCCAAGGTCCGGTTTCCACGCCGTGAGACACCCCAGGTGGGTGCAGATCGCCTGAAGGGTATAGATGCCCTGCGGCCCGTGGACGATATAGATTCCGTTCTGCGGATCCGGCGTCACCGACCCCTGGGGGAAACGGTCCGGCTTGCCGGCATCGACGATCGGCGAGGGCTCATAGAGCACGTTCGGCGAAAGGAACTCGTATCCGAAGACCGCCGATCCGGCCCCGGCGATGGCGATCGATCCCAGGCCGAGTCTGGCGAATTTGCGGCGGTTGCATTCGGCGCAGGAATTAGCGCCGGCTTCTGGCGTTTTTTTCTCTTCAGGCATTTCAGTCTCCCTGGATTGCAGAGGCTCTCTCGACGTCCCGCAGTTTGATCGAGTAGGCCTCCATCGTGATCACGTTGACGGGGCAGCGCTCGGCGCAAAGTCCGCAGCGAATGCAGCGGGTTTCATCCTTGAGCATGGCGGCGCCGGAAATGGCGCCGAGATCCTGAGCGGCTACGTCGTCCAGTTCCACGTGGAAGATATCCACGTCCCGGCGAATCTCTTCGAGAACGTCCGGTGGAAATTCGATTTTGTCGAGCGCGACAAGTTGAATGCATTGCTCGGGACAAACGTCGACGCAGCCGCCGCAGAGAATGCATTGCGACCCGTCCGGTTCGTTGCCCTCGAACACCGTGTTGATCCAGCAGCGAAGACAGCGCCTGGCCTCGCGTACCGCCGATTCTTCGTCGTAAATCAACTCGACTTCGGTGACGCCCGTGCGCCGCTCAAGCGGGAGCATGGGAATCGGCTGGCGGCCGATCTCCATATAGTCCGGAAACATCCGGTGATGAGACAGGATTTCGACTTCGATTTCCGGTTCGGGGCGCGGGCGTCCGGTAAGGTACTCGTCGATGCCGGCTGCGATGCGCTTGCCATCGCCGACGCTGTCGATAATCAGCCTCGGTCCGAACACGCAGTCGCCTCCGGCGAACACGCCTGGCGCGCTCGTCATCAGGGTCCGGGGATCGGCGACAATCAGTCCGCGCGCTGAAACATCGACGCCGTCTTCCGGGTGCACGAAGTCGAGCCGCGGGGCCTGGCCGATGGCCAGGATGACGGTGTCGCATTCGATGACGGATTCGCTATGTTCTTCGAACGTCGGGTTGAATTTTCCCCGCGCGTCGAATACGGCTTTGGTTCGAACCGTCTCGAGTCCGATGACCTTGCCGTCGCGGCCGAGCACGCGTTTCGGGCCGCGGCCGTCACGCAGAGTGACGCCCTCGGTCTCCGCTTCTTCGATCTCTTCCACCGCGGCCGGCATCTCTTCGCGATGCTCCAGACAAACGATGCTGACCTCGCGCGCGCCCATCCGAAGAGCCGAGAGCGAAACATCGACCATCTCGCGAGTGGCCACAGCCGCAACGTTCTCTTCGTTCGGGACCAGCCCTTCCCCACCAGTGCGGTGCTGTTTCAGGACCTCCCGCACGGCGGAGCGGGCGACGTCCATGGCGACGTTGCCGCCGCCGATCACCGCGACTCTCTGGCCGATGCTGAAGCGATAGCCGAGATTGGCGTTCAGGAGAAAATCGATCCCTTTATGGACCCCATCGAGGTCAACGCCAGGAATCGAGAGATCCCGGCTGCGATGAGCCCCGACCGCGATCACGACCGCGTCAAAGCCCTGGCCGCGCAGTTCCGATATGGTGAAATCGCGGCCCGCGGCGGAGTTGAGTTTGAGAGTGACGTCGCCGCACTCGAGAATTTCCCGTACCTGCGCCTCAACTACTGAGCGAGGCAAGCGGTATTCCGGAATGCCCAGATGCAGCATTCCGCCGGCGACCATGGCCGCTTCGAAAATGGTGACCGAATAGCCCAGCAGCGCCAGATCGTGCGCCGCCGACAAGCCGACCGGGCCACTGCCGATGATGGCCACCCGGAAGGGCATTTTCGGAACCGTGCATTTTTTGGCTTCAAGCGGCCGCCGCGACTCCGGTCCGTGGCGCTCGGTGAGAAAGCGCTTCAGGGCGCGGATGGAGATCGGCTTGTCGATGGCGCCGCGCCGGCACGCCGTTTCGCAGGGATGCGCGCACACCCGGCCGCAGACGCTCGCCATCGGATTGGGATCGCGAGCGTAGCGGTAGGCTTCCTCGAAACGTCCTTCCGCGATCAGCGAGACGTACCGGCCGGCGTTGGTTCCGGCCGGACAAGCCATCATGCACGGAAAGTTCGTGCTGAGCCAATGGGGATCGACGTGTTTGTTTTTGAGACGTTCCACGATGGCGCCGGGCGTGAGGTCTATTTCAGATCGAAATCCGCCGTCGCCTCGTTCGAGACGGTGACCGGTTTGGACTGAGCCTTCTTGCCTTCATGCCAGGCGGTGACGGTATAACTGCCGTTCGGCACGCCGGAGATCTTGTACTTGCCGGATTCATCAGTGATCGCGTAGTAAGGCGTCGGCGATACGACGATGAATCCCGACATTTCCGGATGGACGTTGCACAGCAGCGGAACCACGCCAACCGTATCGAATTTAAACGGGCGCGCTTCTCCGGTAGGCCACGTTCCCATGTTGTGACTCATCTTCTTGTTCCCGCTGATGGAAGGCCAGAAGATGTTGTGCTGTACCTTGTCACTATTGCGGAATTCCACTGTGCTTCCGACCTGCACCGCGAGGACGTGCGGTTGAAACAGAAGGGACTTCTGGTCCATGATGACCGGCTTGGGAGGAGCCGGGTAGGACTGTCCCGGATTGGCGTTCACGTAGACGACCGAGCCGGCCTTGCCCGGAGTCACCGTTCCAGTGATATCGGCGCACAGCGCCAGCGTGGCCGTGGCGGCAAACACCGCCATATACTTCGCAAAGGTCTTCATTAAGTAGTTGTCTCCTCAGATTTAATAAACGAATTCGAGCGCGAACAGCGCCGTATTCACACGGAACGGGTTGGTCGCGACAGGGTTGCCGTTCGGAAGCACTCCCAGGGTCACAAACTGCTGTGGCCGGATCTGGTATTCGAAGGACGCTTTGATGTTGGGACGAATCAGGAACTGAATGCCTGGGGTAAAGCGGTCGCGAGTGCTGCCGTAAGGCGCGAAATAAGGCGAGTTGGTAGCGAACGCGAGGCCGTTGATGCGATCGGCAGTGGAGTTCACCTGATCCCATCGCATGATTGTCATGATCCAGGGCAGCACCAGGTAGTCCGCCTCGACGAATCCTCCGCTGAACGTGACCGGGATGCCCCGCGTAAATCCGGCAGCGACCGGACTGTCCGCGCTCAGGGGAAGAGGTATCAACGCGCCGGTCAGGTCCACGGGCAGATAATTCGCGTCGTGTCCGAACATATAGAGGCCATAGA
>DAIDJK010000098.1 GCA_027450225.1 Bryobacterales bacterium
ATACCCTCCATGTGCCCGATATCGTCATCCTGCTGCGCGAAGGCAGCGTGTTCCGCACCGCTTACACCACGCGGCCCGGTGAGCGGCTCGACCTTCCCGCATCGAGCGGCATCGTGAGAGCGCTCGCACAACGCCCGGAACCGCTGCGCGTCTGGTTCCGCGACGCCCCCGAATGGATTCGCTCGCTCGACGGCCGCGATATCCAGACGCTCGACTTCATGCGCACGCAGCTCCTGCTCCCTGTCCCCGGCAAAGAAGCGCTGGCCGGAATCGTCAGCCTCGGGCCAAAGCTCTCCGAAGCTCCCTACTCCGCCATCGACCTCCGGCTCACGCAATCGGTCGCCGCGCAAATGGGCCTCGCCGTCGAAAACGCCCGCCTGGCCGAAAGCCTCGCCGCCGAGGCGGCGCAGCGCGAGCGCCTGAACCGCGAAATCGAGATTGCGCGCGAAGTGCAGGAGCGCCTGTTCCCCCAATCCATGCCGCACGCCCCCGGCATCGATTGCGCCGGTTATTGCCGGCCCGCGCGCGCCGTCGGCGGCGATTACTATGACTTCCTTTCGCTCGAAGGCGGCCGCATCGGCATCGCCCTCGGCGACGTCTCCGGCAAAGGCATCGGCGCCGCCCTCATGATGGCCAGCCTGCAGGCTTCGCTGCGCGGCCAGGCCGCCGCCGGCCATCACGATCTCGCCGTGCTGATGAAGAATGTCAACCGCCTCGTCTACGAAGCCTCCACTTCGAACCGCTACGCCACTTTCTTTTATGGCGAGTACGATCCCGCATCCCGCCACCTCTCTTATGTGAATGGCGGCCACAACGCGCCCGTGCTGCTGCGCGAAAACCGGATTCTCCGCCTCGATGCCACCGGACCTGTGGTCGGTCTGCTGCCCGCCGCGACTTATGAGCAGGGCAATTGCGCGCTCCAGCCGGGCGACATTTTCATGGGCTTCACCGACGGCATCAGCGAGGCGCTGAACGAACGCGAGGAAGAGTGGGAAGAAGACCGCCTCATCGCCGCCGCCGGTGAACTTCGCTGCGCTTCGGCCGCCGGCATCATCCACGGGATTTTCGTGGCGGCCGACACGTTCACCGGCAGCGCGCCCCAATATGACGACATGACCATGGTGGTGATGAAACTCGCGCCCTGAAGCTCGGCTAAAATAGCGGCAGCCTGTTTTGGCCTGGGCGTACAGGCGCGTGGCGCTGGCGGATTGTGCCGCTTAGTATTGAAAGTCAGGCTCTGTATCCCATGCCACTGGCTGAATTCACCTTCACGGCGCCGCACCTCACGAAATTCTTCGTGCTGGATATCCTCGCCGTCTGGTTCGTGATCTATCAGCTTCTCCAGATTGTCCGCGGCACCCGCGCGGCCCACATCCTGGCCGGCATCCTCACCGTAGTGGTGGCGTATCAGCTCGCCGTGTACATGAATCTGGAGGCCTTGCGCTCCATTCTGCAGTCGCTTGCGCCCTACGCCGCCATCGCCATCATTGTTTTATTCCAGTCCGAGATCCGCCGCACCCTGGCGCGCATGGGAAGGAAGAATCTGCTGGGCGGATTCCGCCGGCCCGAGTCCACCGACGAAATTCTCCTTGCGCTCAACTCGCTTTCGGCCGGGAAGGTGGGCGCGCTCATCGTGCTCGAACGCGATATCGGCCTGCGGACGTTCGTTGAGAGCGGCGTCCGCCTGGATGCGGCGATTTCGCGCGACATTCTTCTTTCGATCTTCCACCCGAATACGGCGCTGCACGATGGCGCGGTCATCGTGCAGAAGGGCCGGCTGGCCGCCGCCGCGTGTTTTCTGCCGCTCAGCGTGAATCCGGCGGTTTCCACCAAGATGGGTACTCGTCATCGCGCCGCCATCGGCATCACCGAGGAAACCGATTGCCTCGCGCTGGTGGTCAGCGAGGAGACTGGCGCGCTCTCGGTGGCCGCATTCGGCGATCTCGAGCGGGATGTCACCGTCGAGCGTGTGGATGAGAGGATCGCGCAACACTTCGGCAGCGCGCGCGACATGAGTCTGCCGCCGCCGCGCCCCAATGCCGATGCTCCCGAACCCGCCGGCGTGCGAGGACGCCGCCCGTGAAGGAGTTGTTGACGAAGAATTTCGGCTGGAAGTTCCTCTCGCTCGTGGCCGCGTTCGGCATCTGGATGAGCGTGGCGAGCGAGCCCGTGCTCACCACCATCATTTCCATTCCGGTCGAGTACAAGAACTTCCCGAAGAATCTCGAAATCAGCTCGGACATCGTGGAAGATGTCGATATCGAGGCGAAGGGTCCGGCGGGCCTGCTGCGCGATTTGACCAACGGACATCTGGCCGCGGTGCTGGATCTTTCGAGCGTCACCTCGCCCGGCGAGCGAACGTTCACTCTCTCCAACAGCCTGCTGCGGCTCCCGGCGGACGTCACGCTCATCCGCACCATCCCCGCTCAGGTGAGGTTCCGGTTCGAGCACAGCACCACCAAACTGGTGCCCGTGATGGCGTCCTTTTCCGGCAAGCTGCCCGATTCCGAAGAGGTGGCCTCGTTCGAAGTCAACCCGCCGGAACTCCGCATCGCCGGTCCTGAAAGCCGCGTGGCCGCCGTGCGGATGCTCGAAGCGGACCCGTTCGATCTGACCGGGGTAACGGGAACCACCAGCCGCGAGGTGGAGGTCTACGCGTCCGAGCCGCAGGTCAGAATTCTGAGCGCGCCACAGGTTACAGTGAGAGTTCAGGTCGCGGCCGCGCACTACACTCCGTAACGCGAACAAAACAAATCTCATGGCCAGGAAGCTGTTTGGAACCGATGGAGTGCGTGGCGTGGCGGGCAAACCGCCGCTCGATCCCGCTACGATTACCGCGCTCGGCATGGCGCTCGCCGAAACCCTGCAACACGACGGCCTCGGCGGCAGGCCCGTGCTGATCGGAATGGACACGCGCGAGTCCGGACCCTGGATCGCCGCGCAGGTCTCGGAAGGGCTGCAGGCGCGCGGCATCGAAACCAGGTTCGCGGGCGTCGTCACCACGCCCGGCGTGGCGTACCTCACCCGCACCGGCGGGTTCGCGGCCGGCGTCATGATCTCGGCCTCGCACAATCCCTTCGAGGACAACGGCATCAAAGTCTTCGCCGCCACTGGCTACAAGCTGCCGGACAACGAAGAACTGGCCATCGAAGAGCGTATTTTCGAGTTGCTGCCCGCGATTCCCGGCCAGCAAACCGCCCACGCTCTGCGGCAGGATTTCGCCGTGCGCCCGTACCTCGATTTTCTGCTTTCCACGCTTTCGGCGCGCCTCGGCGGCATGAACCTCGTGCTCGATTGCGGCAATGGCGCCGCTTCCACGCTCGCGCCCGAACTGTTCCGCGAAGCCGGCGCGCACGTCACCGCGATGAACGCCGCTCCCGATGGCCGCAACATCAACCTCAATTCGGGGGCGCTCCATGTGGAAGGCCTGCGCCGCGCCGTGGTGGAACTGGGCGCCGACGCCGGCGTCGCTTTCGATGGCGATGCCGACCGCGCCATCCTGATCGCGGGTTCGGGGCGCATCGTGGATGGAGACGCGACCATGCTGGTGGCCGCGCGGCGACTCAAAGCCGACGGTCATCTGAAGGGCGACATGGTGGTGGCCACCGTCATGTCCAATCTCGGGCTCGAGAAAGCGCTCGCGCGCACCGGCATCGCCATGGACCGGACGCCGGTGGGCGATAAATATGTCCTCGAAGAGATGCTGCGGCGCGATGCGGCCATAGGCGGAGAACAATCCGGTCACGTGATCTTCCGCGAATACGCCACCACGGGCGACGGCATGCTCACCGCGCTCAAGACGCTCGAAACCTGCGTGCGGGAACAGCGGACGCTCGACGAATTGACCGCGGACTTCACGGTATTTCCGCAAAAGCTGGTGAACGTGCGCGTGGCGGAAAGAAAGCCGCTCGAACAACTGCCGCGCGTGGTGGAAGAGATCCGGCTCGCGGAAACCGAACTCGACGGCTCCGGCCGCGTGCTGGTGCGCTTTTCCGGAACCGAACCGCTGGCGCGCGTGATGGTGGAAGCCGCCGACCACGAACAGGTGGACCGCTGGACCGAGCGCATCGCCAACGCCATTCGCAGCGAGCTGGGATAAAACGGGCCGGCTGCGGTACAAAAGAGAACGATGCGAATCACCGTAATCGTTGTTTCCGCGCTGGCAATGGCCGCCTTCCTCGGCGCCCAGCAACAGCAGCATCCGAAGCTCCCCAACAATCAATGGGTGCAGCTGTTCAACGGCGTTGACCTCACCAACTGGGAGCCGGTCGGCAAAGAGAAGTGGACTGTGGAGAACGGCGTCATTCACGGCATGACGCTGACCCGGGACTACGGTTATCTCCAGACCACGAAAGACTACAAGGACTTTCAGCTTTCGCTCCGCTTCCGCTGCGTGGGCGATGGCAACAGCGGCGTCTTCTTCCACACCCGCTTCAAACCCGGCACGGCGGACGTCAGCCAGGGCCTGCAATTCGAAATCGATCCCACGCTCAATCACCACACCGCCGGCATCTACGGCGACGGGCGGCAGTGGATCGTCTGGCCCGCGCCCGAGAACGAATATGTTCTCCGCCAGCAGGACTGGAACGAATATCTGCTCATCGTGGAAGGCAACCGCTACATCGCGCGGCTGAACGGCGTCCAGATGGTGGATTTCACCGATCCGACGCCGAAATCCTTCGACGGAACCATCGCGCTCCAGCTTCATTCGGGCGGCAAAGGCAACATGGAGTTCAAGGACATTTACGTGCGCGACATGTCCAACCGCTGATGCGGCGCGTGCGCGTCCATTACTGCGATCATCACGAAATCCCTCTTCCCGAAGGCCACAGATTTCCGATACGGAAATACCGGCTGCTGCGGGAGCGCCTCGAAGCCTGCGGATGGTTCGAACTCGAAGCCGCTCCGTTTGCCCGCGTGGAAGAGATCGAACTCGCGCATGACCCGGCGTACGTGCGGGCGTTTCTCGATGGCGCGATTTCAGCCGCCGCCATGCGCCGAATCGGATTTCCATGGTCGCAGGGGCTGGTCGACCGGACGCTCGCCTCGGCCGGCAGCACGCTCGCCGGCGCGCGGTGGGCGCTGACGCATGGCATTGCCGGCGGCCTCGCGGGCGGAACCCACCATGCGTTTCGCGCGGAAGGCGCCGGATTCTGCGTCTTCAACGACATCGCCATCGCGATCCGCGCGCTGCAAAAGGATGCCGCGATCCGGCGTGCGGCCGTGGTCGATCTCGACGTGCATCAGGGCGACGGAACGGCGGCGATCTTCGAGGGCGATCCGGACGTGCTCACGCTCTCGATCCACGGCGCGAAGAACTTCCCCTTTCGCAAGCAGACCAGCGCCATCGATATCGAACTCGCGGATGGCACGGCGGACCGCGAGTATCTGGAGCGTCTGAGCGGCGTGCTGCCGCGCGTGTGGGAGTTCGCGCCGGAGATCGTTTTCTTTCAGGCGGGAGTGGACGCTCTCGCGACGGACCGGCTCGGCCGGCTCGCGCTGACCCCGGAAGGCATGCTCGAACGTGACCGCATGGTGATCGGTGAAGCGGCGCGGCGCGGCATTCCCCTGGTAATTACGCTGGGCGGCGGCTATTCGGAGCCGATCGAGGCCACCGTCGAGGCCCACGCGAATACGTTTCTGGTGGCGGCCGGCGTTTGAAGCGGACTTAGTGGGACGCGGCGTGCGCCGGAACCGGCAGCGGCGCGGGCTTCGCGGGGGCGAGCGGCAAATCGATTTCCACGCGCAACCCGGGGTTCACATTGGCGGCGCGCATCTGCCCGCGATGCAGCTCCACGGCGCGGCGCGCGATCGCGAGACCCAGGCCCACGCCGCCGCTGGTTCGCCCCCGGTCCTTCTCCACCCGGTAGAACGGGTCGAAGATGTGAGCGAGGGATTCTTCCGGCACCCCGGGTCCCTGATCCCGAACGCTGACGCGCACCGCCGAGCTTGATCGGGTGAGGCGAACGTCCACGGTACCGCCGTCCGGTGAATATCGGATCGCGTTGCGAATAATGTTTTCGATGGCGCGGCGCAGCAGTTCCGGATTGCCTTCCAGCTCGACTTCCGCCACTTCGGTGCGCAGCTGTATGCCCCGCCGCTGCGCCTCAAGACCCGTATCTTCGATGATGACGTTCACCAGATCGTCCAGCCGAACCGGTTCGGTCGCAAGACCGGCGGGGTCGCCTTCGGCGCGCGTCACCTGAATCAGTTCGCCGACGAGCGTGTTCAGCCGGTCGGCTTCCTTCTCGATGCGATTGAACGCGATGGTGGCGTCGCCGCCGCCGCGCGCCAGTTCCACCGCGACGCCCAGACGGGCCAGCGGCGAACGAAGCTCATGCGAAATATCCTGCAGCAGGCGGCGCTGGGACTTCACCAGCATTTCGATGCGCTCCGCCATGCGGTCCACCGTGCGGCCCAGATCGCCGAGTTCGTCGCGGCGGCCCGAGTTCACGCGCGCCGAAAAGTCGCCGCCGCCGAAACGCTCCAGCGTCTTCTGCATGTGCTGCACGGGCGCGGTAAGGTGCCGCGCCAGCACGTAGCAGAGAATCACGATCAGGCCGAGCATCCACCACGTTTCCGTCGGAATCTCGATGCTGGGGTTGGGATGCGACGGGTCCGGCGCGACCACGGCGAGGAACCAGTACTGGCGATCCCGCGACAGCGTCGGCAGCACGAATCCCCGACGCCCCGGTTCGATGCGGATGAACGGGAAGAACGGGAACATGCCGCGCGGGAAGCCGCCTTCGCGGGAAGCGCGGATTTCTTTCGACCAGTCCCGGCCGGTAAGAACGTCGTGGCCCGAAGCATCGGCCAGAACCGGTTCCACGTTGTTGCTGGCTTCTTTGTAGCGGTCGAAAAACCGCTCGAGTCCGGCGCGGCCTTCCGTCTCCCAGGCCCG
>DAIDJK010000099.1 GCA_027450225.1 Bryobacterales bacterium
CCCGGCCAGTGTCTCTGGGAAGAGACGCTGCACGGCGGCGCAAGCTGGTCGCTGATTCTGAAGCGCGGCAATGCGCTGAAGATCGAAGACACGGAAGGAGGCGCTAATGTCAGCGCTCTTCTCTATAACTATGACTGTCCGGTGGAACGTTACAACATGCCGGATACGCTCAAAGCGCAACACACCGCACACTTAACAAAGAACTTCGTCATTTACTCGGATATGGGCCGGGTACTGGCGTCGATTGTCGAGGATACCTGCGGCTGGCACGATCCGCTCGGCAGTTATAACGACGCCTTTCAGGTGATCGCCAAATACGGCGGCGGCAGTTATCAGGAGTGCCGCAACGGCTGGCGCCGCAATACGCGGGATAACTTTCTGCAGGAAATCTCGAAGTATGGCCTGGGAGTTCGAGACCTCGGACCATCCATCAATTTCTTCAGCAAGGTGGTGGTGGCGGATGATGGCGCAATGAACTTCGTGCCGGGTCACTCGAACCCGGGCAGCTACGTGGAGATTCGGGCAGAGATGAACCTGCTGGTGATTCTCGATTCGGGCCAGCACGCGCTCGATCCCAATCCGAGTTATGCACCGAAGCCAGTTCGCTTCTCGGTCTGGAAAAGCTCGCCTGCCGGTCCGGACGATCCATGCCGGCTCTCGCGACCGGAAAACGAACGGGGTTTCGTCAATACCGAGAGGTATTTCCTGTGAACTACAGCAAGGTAGTAAATGCGGGTGACGGCTGGATACACGAAATCCGGCAGGGACAGATGTTCCGGATTGTGGATTTGAAAGGAAATCAGGCGGTAGACACACTGTTCTACGGCCTTCACGACACCGCGGAGCGTTATAGCGCTCTGGACACGATCACGGCCCAGAAGAACATCTATCTGACCACCGGCTCCACGCTGGTTTCGAATTTCCGGCGACCGATGCTGACCATCGTGGCCGATACATGCGGTCGGCACGACACGCTGGGCGGCGCCTGCGCGGCGGAAAGCAATCAGGTGCGCTACGCGATCGAGAAGCGCTACATGCATGCCTGCCGGCAGACGTTTCTTTCGCAGATCGCCGACCCGAAGTGGGGGCTGACGAAGCGGGATCTGGCGCCGAACATCAATTTCTTCATGAATGTGCCGGTAACTCCCCAGGGCCGGTTGACTTTCGAAGACGGCATTTCGGAACCCGGCAAATATGTGGAAATGCGAGCCGATATGGACGTGATTTGTCTCATCAGTAACTGCCCGCAGCTGAACAACCCCTGCAATGGTTATGATCCGACGCCGATCGAGGTACTGATCTGGGACGTGAACTGAGGACCGGGTGTTCAGCAAAGTCCTGATTGCCAATCGTGGCGCGATCGCGTGCCGCATTATTCGAACGCTGGACCGCATGGGGGTGAAGTCCGTCGCGGTCTATTCGGAAGCGGACCGGCATTCGCTGCATGTGGCGCAGGCGAGCGAGGCCGCGCCGCTTGGGTCGGGTCCGTCCGCGACGACGTACCTTGACATCGCGAAAGTGCTGGACGCGGCAAAGCGAACGGGCGCACAGGCGATTCATCCCGGATACGGTTTTCTGAGCGAGAACGCGGGATTCGCGGAAGCGTGCGAGGCCGCCGGAATCGTGTTCATCGGGCCGACGCCGGAGCAAATGCGGCGTTTTGGCTTGAAGCATACCGCTCGAGCCATCGCCGCGGCGAACAAGGTTCCGCTGCTGCCGGGGACGGGGCTGCTGGCGAGTGCCGATGAGGCGTTGATCGAGGCGCGCCGAATCGGATTTCCGGTGATGCTGAAGAGCACGGCGGGCGGGGGCGGAATCGGCATGCGCCTGTGCCGCGAGGAAGCCGAACTGGCGGAGGCGTTCGAATCAGTGGAACGGACCAGCCGGGCAAGCTTCAAAGACGGCGGCATCTATCTCGAGAAGTTCGTCGACCGCGCGCGGCACATCGAAGTGCAGATCTTCGGCGACGGCCACGGCGAGGTGATCGATCTCGGCGAGCGCGATTGCTCGGTGCAACGCCGGAACCAGAAGGTAATAGAAGAGACCCCGGCGCCGCAGTTATCAGACGCGACACGGGCCGAACTGCTCGCGTGCGCGGTGCGGCTGGGCAAGGCGGTGAGTTATCGGTCAGCCGGGACGGTCGAGTTTGTTTATGATGCGGGCGCGGAACGATTCTACTTTCTTGAAGTAAACACCCGGCTGCAGGTAGAGCACGGAGTTACCGAGGAAGTTACGGGCGTCGACCTTGTGGAATGGATGATCCGGTGCGCGGCGGGTGAAATCGGCGATCTGGCGGCGCAGAAGCCGATGAACCGCGGGGCTTCCATTCAGGTGCGCGTGTATGCCGAAGATCCGGGCCGCAATTTTCAGCCGTGCGCGGGATTAGTGACCGAGGTGGCGTTTGCGCAAACTTCACGCGTGGAAACCTGGATTGAGCGCGGAACGGAAGTGACGGCACTTTACGATCCGCTGCTGGCGAAAATCATCGTACGCGGCGAGACGAGAGCGGCGGCGATCGGACGGATGCGCGGGGCTCTTGCGGTTGCCGCGATTGGCGGCATCGAAACCAACCTGGAATATCTGCGGCAGATTTGCGCTTCTGAAGCGTTCGAAAAGGGAGGAGTCACCACTCGTTTTCTCTCTAGCTTTCATTACGCCGCGAGCACGATCGAAGTTATTGATGGCGGAACTCTGACAACGGTGCAGGACTATCCGGGGCGGCTTGGTTACTGGGATGTTGGCGTACCGCCTTCCGGCCCGATGGACTCGCTTTCGTTCCGTATCGGCAACCGGATTCTCGGAAATGCCGAAGGCGCGGCAGGACTCGAATGCACGGTCACAGGTCCCACTCTGCGATTCAACTCCGATTCCGAAATCGCCATTACCGGAGCCGATTTCCGCGCCCATATCGACGGATATCCGGCGCCCCGGTGGGCGCGACTGGCGGTTCGCGCGGGCGCCACGCTTGAATTGCGCGAATGTGAAGGACCGGGCGCGCGCGCCTACATCCTGTTTCGCGGCGGACTGCAAGTTCCAGAATACCTGGGCAGCGCGAGCACCTTCACGCTTGGCCGATTCGGCGGACACGCCGGCCGAGCCTTGCGAACCGGGGATATTCTTCACCACTGCGAAGCCACCCAGACCGCCCGATTTGCGCCGGGCCTGAAGGCCCGGATCTCGACGGTTGATTGCCATCCTGAAGACGCCGGCCAGGATGCCGGCCGTGAATCGGGCGCTCTGCCTGGCTTTGTCGACGGATTTGCGCAAAACGGCCGTCCGGGTGGCGATCTTTGCGCTGTTCCCGCACTGACAAATGACTGGATTATCCGGGTGATGTACGGCCCGCATGGCGCGCCGGATTTCTTCACGGCGCGGGACATGGAAACCTTCTTCGCCTCCGACTGGAAGGTGCATTTCAATTCCAGCAGAACGGGCGTCCGGCTGATCGGGCCGAAGCCCGAGTGGGCGCGGCGGGACGGCGGCGAAGCGGGGCTGCACCCTTCAAACATCCACGACAACGCTTACGCGATCGGAGCGATCGATTTCACCGGGGACATGCCGGTGATTCTGGGCCCCGATGGACCGAGCCTCGGCGGATTCGTTTGTCCCGCTGTGATTGTCGACGACGAACTTTGGAAAATCGGACAGTTGCGGCCTGGCGACAGCGTTCATTTCGAGCGAATGGAAGGCCAGGCAGTGGTGAAAACACTTCCGCCGAATGTGGTGTGCAGAGCGTCGGGCGATCGATATCTGCTGATCGAGTACGGCGCGCCGGTCCTCGACCTGAATCTTCGTTTCCATGCCCAGGCGCTGCTGCAGTGGTTTGAGCGCGAGCGTCCGGCGGGCATCATCGATATGACGCCTGGCATCCGGTCGCTGCAGATTCATTTCGATTCCGGGCGGCTTTCACGCACAAAATTGCTGGACCTCATCGAGCGCGCGGAGGCCGGAATGCCGAAGCTGGACGACCTGGCGATTCCGTCGCGCGTCGTGCGGCTGCCGCTTTCCTGGGACGATCCGGCAACGCGGCTGGCGATCGAGAAATACATGACGACCGTGCGGCCGGATGCGCCATGGTGCCCGAGTAACATCGAATTCATTCGGCGGATCAACGGACTAAGTTCCACTGAAGACGTCAAGCGTATCGTGTTCGATGCGAGTTATCTTGTGCTGGGGCTGGGCGATGTATATCTCGGCGCTCCGGTGGCGACGCCCATCGATCCGCGGCACCGGCTGGTGACGACGAAATACAATCCGGCGCGGACGTGGACGGCAGAGAATTCGGTGGGAATTGGCGGGGCTTACCTTTGCGTTTACGGTATGGAGGGCCCGGGCGGGTACCAGTTCGTGGGCCGCACGGTGCAGATGTGGAATCCGTGGCGGGTGACGAAGGATTTCAAACCCGGCAGTCCCTGGCTGCTGCGCTTCTTCGACCAGATCCGCTTCTATCCAGTGGAAGCGGAAGAGTTGCTGGAACTACGGGACCGCTTTTTGCATGGCAAGTTCAAAATGGACATCCGCGAGGAAGAATTCCGGCTGCGCGACTACAACGCGTTTCTGAGCGATATCGCCGCTGACACCGCCGCGTTCAAGCGCACGCAGCAGGCGGCATTCGACGCGGAGCGTGAACGGTGGCGCGCGGCGGGACTCGACCGCGAGGTGGAAGCGCCGGACCAGCAGACGCAGGCAGACGAAAGGACGGCGCCTCCGGGCTGTCGGGCGGTGAAATCGCCGGCGCATGCGAGCGTGTGGAATATCCCGGTGAAGCCGGGCGACCGCGTGAAACAGGGGCAGCGGCTGGTGATCGTGGAGTCGATGAAGATGGAAATCGCGGTTTCGGCTCCGCACGAAGGCACCGTGGTGGAAGTCCTTTGCGGGCAGGGTACGCAGGTGGCAGCGGGCCAGAACCTGTTGTTTCTGCGGCCTGAGGAAGCGGTATAAAGATGACCATCCGCGACCTGATCAGCGCATATCAATCGAACAGGAAAACTCCCGCGGAAGTTATCCGGGAGACTTATGCCCGGATTCGCGATAAGGGTGAACGCCCTGTCTGGATTCACCTGGTCCCGGAAGAAGAAGCGATCGAACGCGCCATGTTACTGGGGAGTTATCGGGATAACCTGCCGCTCTTTGGCGTTCCGTTCGCAATCAAGGACAACCTGGACCTTGTGGGTACGCCAACGACGGCTGGTTGTCCGGAGTTTAGCTATACGCCGGCCAAATCTGCCACAGTGGTGCAGAAGCTGATCGACGCGGGAGCGATCGCGATCGGGAAGACCAATCTCGACCAGTTCGCGACAGGGCTTGTAGGCGTGCGCTCGCCTTACGGGGCGTGTTCGAGCGTATTCGATGAGCGGTATATTTCGGGCGGTTCGAGTTCGGGGTCAGCGATCGCGGTTGCGGCAGGCCTGGTGGCTTTCTCGCTCGGAACGGATACGGCCGGTTCAGGGCGCGTGCCGGCTTCGTTCAACGGGATCGTCGGGATGAAACCGACGCGGGGCGCGTTGAGTACGGCGGGCGTGGTTCCGGCGTGCAGGACCCTCGATTGCGTATCGATTTTCGCGAACAGTTGCGAGGATGCCGCGCTGATTCAAAGCGTGGCGCAGGGGTTCGATGAGAGCGACGCTTACTCACGGCCCGCGGGGCAGCCTGTGGCGTGGAGCAGCAGGGGATTTGGGTTTGGCGCGCCGCGGCCGGATCAACTAGAGTTTTTCGGCGATGAATCGGCGCGCGCGCTGTTCGACCGGGCGGCAGACCGACTGAGGGAACTCGGCGGACGGCAGGTCGAGTTTGATTATGCGCCGTTTCGGGACGCAGCACAGTTGCTCTATTCAGGGCCCTGGCTGGCAGAACGCTTCGCGGCGATCCGGGAGTTTATTGAAGGACATCCGGATGCGCTGCATCCGGTGACGGCGAAGATCATCCGTGGCGGAGAGCGAATCGGCGCGGCAGATGCGTTTACGGGGATGTATGAGTTACAGCGGCTGGCGCGGGTGGCGGAAAGCCAATGGCGCGGCATGGACGTCATGCTGCTACCGACGGCTGGCGCGGCTTACACGCATGAGGAGATTGCGCGGGAACCGATCGAGCTGAATACGCAGCTTGGTTATTACACAAATTTTGTGAATCTGCTGGATCTGGCGGCGGTTGCCGTTCCGGCTGGAATTCGATCGAACGGAATGCCGTTTGGCGTAAGTCTGATAGGGCCGGCATGGTCCGATGCGGCATTGCTGGAGCTCGGAGAAAGATTCGGAAGCCAATTGCCGGCGCGCATGGCCCAGTATTGCCCCAATGGATATGTGCCGCTGGCGGTCTGTGGCGCGCACTTGTCCGGGCAGCCACTGAATCACCAGCTGGCTGAAGCAGGAGCGTTTCTAATTGAATCGACTCTTACCGCGCCCGAGTACCGTTTGTTTGCCTTGCAGGGTACTGTACCTGCGAAACCAGGTTTGTTATTGCAGCCGAATGGAGGAACATCCATTGAAGTGGAAGTCTGGGCGGTTCCACAGGCCCGCTTCGGAGGATTCGTGGCAGGCGTTCCTTCGCCGCTTGCAATCGGCAACTGCAAGCTGGCGAACGGACGTCTGGTGAAGTCTTTTGTATGCGAGCCGATAGGTTTTTCCAATGCGCTCGATATAAGTCACTTGGGAGGCTGGCGGCCCTATGTATCTTCACTTGCCAGCGTTGACAAGGTGGCAGTTCAGCCGGGATAATCAACTAAACCCCGGTTAGTTTCAATCTGACTCTTCGCTCGAGTCGAGTTATATCCACGAAGTACCTGCCCGCGAATTCGGCGCCGCGGCCCACGTGACGGATGCCCTGGAAATCTTTCGAGGAGGCATTTTGTAATGACACGATTCGCGCGGTGCGCTTTTCTCTATGCCGCACAACGGCTCGCCGACCGCCGGCCTGTGCGCGCACTGGCTGCTTTGACGATCATCGCGGCCATCAGCCCGGCATGGGCACAATCCACGTCGGTTCGCGGCACGGTGACGGATCCGCAGAAAGCCGTGATTCCGGCCGCCAGGGTAACCATTTCGGAAGGCTCGACGGGGGTAAGCCATTCGGCAGTAACGTCGCAGGCAGGCGAATATCAGTTTCTGCAGATCCGGCCAGGAAAGTACACGCTGAAAGTGGAAGCTCCGGGGTTCGCGGTGCGGGAGGTGAACGATCTGCAGCTGGTGGTAGATACGCCCGCCACGCTCGACGTGGTGATGGACATCGCTTCGAGCGCGGCAACGGTGAGCGTGACAGCCGAGGCCGGGCAGTTGAATACGGTGGACGCGAGCATCGGCAATGAGTTCACCGAGAAGAAGATCGACACTTTGCCGATCCAGACGCGCAACGCTGTTCAGTTGTTGAGCCTGCAGCCCGGAGTGACGCAGAACGGCGAGGTGATGGGCGCGCGGCGCGACCAGAACAACATCACGCTGGATGGCGTGGATAACAACGACAACCAAAACGCGCTTTCGGGATTGAATGGCAACAATCAGGGCGGCATTCCTTCGCCAACCTCGAGTAGTGGAAACAGCAACAATACCGCAATAGGATTCAATTCGGCGCTGCCAGTACCACTCGACTCGGTGCAGGAATTCCGGGTGACCGTGGCCGGGCAGGGCGCGGACCAGGGAAGGTCGTCCGGCGGGCAGGTCTCGCTTGTAACCCGCAGCGGCACCAATGCGCTTCACGGCACGGCCTATGAATACAATCGCAACACCGATTACACGGCCAATGACTGGTTCAATAATCGCAGCGGCGTAGCGCGTCCGCAGCTGGTACGCAATCAGTTCGGCGCTTCGCTGGGCGGACCCGTGAAGAAAGACCGCATCTTTTACTTTCTGAATTACGAGCGGCGCATCGATTCGAGCCAGATGAGCGTTTCGCAAACGGTTCCCTCGGAGAGCCTCAAGCAGGGTCTGGTGAAGTTTCAGCTGAACAACGGCCAGATACAGACGCTCAACGCGGCGGACGTGGCGAACGTGGACCCGCTTCATCTGGGGATCAGCCAGTCGATGCTGAACATTTTGAAGCAGTATCCGGTGGGTAACGATCCCGCACTGGGAGCAGACCAGGGATTAAACTTCACCGGACTGCTGTTCAATGCGCCAGACAAGCTGGACTACAGGACTTATGTGGGACGCTTCGACTGGGTGATCGACTCGCAGGCGAAGCATACGGTATCGTTTCGAGGTACGTTGTCCAATCAGAACCAGACCAACGTGCCGGCGCAGTTCCCCGGCCAGGCGGCGGCATCACAACTGCTGGCCGACAACCGCGGCTTCGGGGCGCGATACACGGCAGTTCTCGCGCCGAACGTGACGAATGTGGCGAACATCGGTCTGACGCGCATCGGCTACGGATCGACGGGCGCGAGCGGGACGGCGCTGAGCTTCGGCGACATCAGCAGCCTGCAGAACTACACACGCGCAAACAATCGCATCAATCCTACATGGAACTTCAATGACGATGTGACATGGGTGAAGGGCTCGCACACCATTCAGGCAGGAATCAATTTCCGGTGGATCAACAACAATCTGTCTAACTTCGCCAACTCATGGCCTTCCTACTCATTCAGCCGCGGCATTCTTTTCGGTCTCGGAGCGGATATCAATACGGCGGCGCTGAATTACGTGACGGGCGGCGCGGCGGGGGTGAAGCTCGCGAATCCTCAGGCGGTGACGAATGCGATGGGCGATCTGCTCGGGCTGGTCGATTCACTCGGCGTCACTTATCAATACCAGCGTACCGGAAACGTATTGGCATTCGGCCAGCCGCTGAACAACGACTTCATCACGGCGGACTACGAAGGCTACATTCAGGACAACTGGAAGGTGAATCCGAAACTTACCGTCACCTTCGGACTGCGTTATCTGTATGACACTGTGCCTTACGAGGCCAACGGGCTTCAGGTGGGCTCGAATCCCGGCCTGAATGTTTACTTCGCGAACCGTGTCGGAGCAATGAACAATGGGATTCCGGGCAATCAGATTCCGGGCGGCGACCTGTTGAGTTACAGCCTGAACGGGCCGAAGAACGGGACCAGCAGCTGGTATAAGCCGGACACGAACAACTTCGCGCCAAGGCTGTCAGCGGCTTACTCGCTGACTCCGACGACGGTGATTCGCGCGGGGGCGTCAATGGTGTACGACCAGTATGGGAACGATCTGGTGGCGAACTACGCGTCGCTCGGCTCAGTCGGTTTATCCACGCGGCTCGGATTTCCGACGTCCTACAACTTCACGACTTCGCCCCGGTACAACGGTGGATCGCTGCCGGCGCTGCCCACGGCTCCGCAAGGCGGATTCCCCTACACGCCGCCGGACATCGCGGCGATTTCCGGTACGTTCTACGGCATCTCGCCCGATCTGGTGGCGCCGTACTCTTACCTGCTGAACTTCACGGTGTCGCATGAGTTCAAGCACAACCTGGATCTGGATATGGGTTATGTGGGAAGGCTCTCGCGCAAGCTCCTTCTCCAGCAGGATGTCTACTCGCCCGCGATCTACTTCAAGGACCAGAAGAGCGGCCAAACCTGGGTTCAGGCGGATACGGCAATGCGCCAGCTGTATAACGGCGGCCTGACGCCTTCGGCGGTGAAGACGAATCCATCGCTGGTGGCGGCGAACCAGTTCGTGCAGGATATGTTTCCCGGTCTGCAGAACTACTATTTCCCTGGCAGCGCTTCGGCGAACTACTTCTATGGGATCTACGGGCAATACGGAGGAAGCGATCTGGACAACCTGCACTCGCTCGACCGTGTACGCTCGGCCGCCTTCCCGAACTGCATCGTAGCGACGGGCTGCTACACGTTTTTCGCGCCGCAGGGAAGCGCGGACCCCACGTGGACGAACTCGGGCGACGCGAATTACGACGCGTTGATCGTGACGCTTCGCAGGCCATTCTCGAACGGACTTTCGTTCGATTTCAACTACACGTGGTCTCATTCGATCGACAACGCATCGGCGGCGGCCAACGGTGCCGGCCAGTTCGGCGGAGTGCTGCAGAACGCGTTCATGCCGGGGCTGAGCCGGGCGAGCTCGGATTTCGATCTTCGCCATCAGTTCAACGCCAACATCATGTACGAGCTGCCATTCGGCAAGGGCAAGATGTTCCTGAACACCAGCAACAAGCTGGTGAACGAAGTGATCGGCGGCTGGCAGGTGTCTTCGCTGATCCGCGTGCAGTCCGGCCTGCCGAGCGTGATCAACGGCAGCGGCGTTTTCCCGACCAACTACTGGCAGAGCTCTCTGGCGATTCCCAATGGCGCCGCGCCGACAACGGGAACGTACATCGACAACCAGGGTAATCCTTCGATCTTCCAGAACATTTCCGCGATCTCGTCCTACCAGGACGCTTTCCCGGGCGGTGTTGGAACGCGGGGAATCGTGCGGCTGCCCTGGCAGAAGAACGTGGATCTGGCGGTACAGAAGTTCTTCCCGCTGCCGTGGGAAGGGCATACGCTGCAGCTGAGAGCTGAAGCGTTCAATGCATTTAACTTCGTGAACTTTACCAACATCAGTTTGAGTCTCGCGGACCCCGGCACGTTCGGCGAGTTCACCAACGACGCAGGACCGAGGGTACTGCAGATGGCTTTGCGGTATCAGTTCTGAGTCGCAAAGTACAAATTGCACCTCATCGGCGGCGGGCTTCGGCTCGCCGCTTTTTTTTTGGGCAGGGACGACTGCAGGCACGGGAATATTAGCCTGAGATTCGAGCGTCTACACGATGCTGGGCTCCGTCATGACCATCGCGTGCATTGTTGCGGGACTCTGCTGCAAAGCCGCGATTGCACAGAAAGATGCGGGGCAACCGCCGAGCTCCGGGGAAACCTTGAGGTCTCTCATTGCGCTTGCCTGGCGGGTTGCAGCCGTTTCAGATTTCCGGGGGTCCGGCGTGGGCGCGCTCGGAATTTTTCAGCGCGAACACCGTAGCTGCGGGGAACCCGTCGGAGGACCAGTTACTGGAAATGCTGCGGACGTTACTCGCGGAGCGATTTTCGCTGAAGACGCATTTCGAAACGAAAGTGAGACCGGTTTACATGCTGGCGGCCGACGATCGAAGATCAGGGAGCGCCGCAGGCGTGCAGGTTGCAAACGAAGGCAGCTGCGTAAGAGACGATCCGGCATCTCCGTCCGATTCCGAGGCATGTGGATCGCTGGGCATGGGATCCAACCATATAGAAGGTCGGGAGATATTCATCGCTCGATTCGCCGACGCGTTGTCACGCGTGGCCGACAGGAAGGTGATCGACAGGACGGGAATGCCTGGCACGTTCAACATCCGGCTTCAGTGGCTGCCGGACGAGGGCAACACGATTCGATCCGGCGATGCCATTGAGCTGCGGCCCGATACGCCCTCTATATTTACCGCTCTCCGGGAGCAACTCGGCCTGAAACTGGAGCCGGGCAAAGCGGCGGTCGATCTTCTCCTGATCGATCAGGCTGAGCGGCCCGGCGAAAATTGAATAACCGGTCTATTGCAATTGCGAAGGATCGATGCGCGACAAGGAATGGCCGCGCAGGTCAGACAGCCAGATTGAGCCGTGGCCGGCGCGGATGGAATCACCGCCGGAGCCGAACCATTGGCGTGTGACTTCGTTCGTCGCGGGATCGATTTCGGAGATGGGGATTTGAAACACAGTAGCCCAGACGCGTCCGAGCCCGAAGGCGATCTCGCCGCCTGTGCCCGGAATTCCGACTGCGATCGTTGAAACCACTTTGCGGCTTAGCGTATCGACGCGCGAGATGGTGCCGTCGCCCTGATTGAGTGTCCAGACAGCGCCCGCGCCGAAGGTCTGAAAGCGAGGTCCTGGCCCGACCTGAATAGTGTCGGTGACTTTGTTCGTCACCGGATCGACGCGAGTAAGGACATCGGCCGAAGGCGTTGTAACCCAGACGGCGCCATCGCCAAAGAGCACGGACGCTGAGCCGGGTGGCACATCAATAGTCGCGGCAACGGCGTTCGTTGCCGGGTCGATGCGGGAGAGCTTTCCGGCTTTATCCGTCACCAGCCAGACAGCGTCGTCGCTTGCGGCGATGCCGCCTTCGCTCTCGGCCGGCGCGGCGGTGATGGTGGCGACCACGGTGTTGCTCTTGGTGTCCACCCGCGAGACGGTCTTGTCCAGGCAATTGGGAACCCAGATACTCCCGAATCCGGCGGCCAGCCCCGAGCACGGACGCCTGCCGACCGGGATGGTTGCGGCGACCTGATTCGTCCTGGCATCGATGCGATGGATGGAGTTGAGCGGGCCGTTCGAGATCCAGACTGCGTCATCGGTGAGGACCATCCAGTCCGGCGCGCCACCCAATGGGAACGTGGCGGCGGGGTTGACGGAAGCGATGTCGCGCTTGACGCCTGGCGTGCTTACGCCGGGACGGGGCGGACGCTGGGCTCTCTTTTTTGCCGTCTGCGCGGGTGGGTTGGTTAGTTCCTGCGCCTTCATCATCAGCAGAGGCGCGGATACGCCCAGGCAGAGACCGGCGGCGGTCCGGATGATCGTCTGTTTCTTCATGTAGCTCTGCTTTTTCTTCAGCTATTCGGAGAGAGTGGCTTTGATCAGGTTGGGATCGATACGAGAGACGGCGCCGCTGCTCAGATTCGAGAGCCAGACGGCCCCGGGACTGAGGGCGATTGCGCCGCCGGCGCCACCCCAGAACTGCTGGGCTACGGATTCGTCTTTTGGATCGATGCGGGTGATCGGAAAGCCGGTCATGGTGACCCAGACGGAACCTTCACCCACGGCAATCTGTCCGGCTGCGCCTGGGACGCCGAGGTCGATTGTTTTCGAAACCTTGTTGGTTTTGGGATCGATTCTTTCGAGCTTGCCGTCCTTGCGGCAAAGCGCCCAGACGGAACCTTCGCCGAAAGCGAGAGCAACGGGATCGGCGCTCACGTCGATGCGTTTGTCAATCAGGTTGGTATCGGGATTGATCCGGTAAACCTTATTCTCATCGGCACAGGCGATCCAGAGGGATTTTTCGGCCGAGATGAGACTTCGGCAGCTCTCGGGAAGACGCATTGCGCCGACGATCATCATCTGATCCGGATCGATGCGCGCGAGCGTGGTTTTCGTATCCAGCAGCATCCAGATGCTGTCGTCGCTCGAAGCGAGGGAACCAGTGATGTCCGCTGCGCCACGAATGAGAGTGGCGCTGATCTTTCCGGCTTTCGGGTCAACCTTCAGAAGAGCGCCGTCTCCACAGGATTCGGTCCAGAGCGAACCGAAAGCGGAGACAACTCCGCCGCAGGGTTCCTTCACTCCGGCGATCGAGTCTTCGAACTTATTGGTTTTGGGATCGATCCGGTCGATTTTGCCGGACCCGGGGAGATAAAGCGCGTTGGAAACGAAAGCGAGCCACTCGGGCTTCGCGGACGTCTCGATCGTGGCGTCTGGTTTAAGGCGAGCAAACGGAACCTGTACGCCGGGTGTTTTCACCCCATTTGCGGGACCGGCCAGGGTCTTGCCGTGTGTTTTCCGCGCGGGCGCGGCATCACCGGGAGCGGCAGCCAGAAGCATGCAAGACGCAACCGTCCCTAAAAACAGACGCATACTCGTGCGTTTCAAATTTCCTCGCTTCAACTCAGGGATGATTACCGACGGGGGTTCGCGTGGACAGGCGCGCGGCGGCCTCGAATGGAGGTTCGCTCTTCCCCAGAATACCGTGAAAGCAATGTGAGTTGAACAAAAACCGCTCAAGAGACTATACGTTAACCGTTATAGGCCTCATCAGATTGACAGGCCCTCGCGGAGCATGATAGACCAGATTTAGCCCCCGTAAAGTCGCGCTCCTGACCGGGCTCACCCGTCTGAACGCGACAAGCACCCCCGGCCCTGTCGGCCCCGGCTCGTGTCCTGCCTTTGACGGCTTCCTGCCGTGTTCCGCCCCCAGCGGTGTCGCACATGCGCGGTCTCGCGCTTACAGATCGATAAGGAACTATGCCCGGATTCAGAATCTTCGCCTTTTATCTGTTCACTTTGCTCCTGGCCGCCATGACAACCGGGCCGGCAAACGCTCAAACCGTCAATGCGGGGAGCCCGGAATTCTTCGAGACGAAGATCAGGCCTATCCTCGCCAACAATTGCTATGGATGCCACACGAATTCAGCCATGGGCGGACTGCGGCTGGATAGTCTTGAATCGCTCAAAAAGGGCGGCAAGCGCGGCCCGGCGCTGGTACCCGGTGACCCGGACAAGAGCCTGCTGATTCAGGCGATCCAGCAGACCGGCGATGCGCCGAAGATGCCCATGGGCGGCAAGCTGAAAGATGCGGAGATCAATGAAATCGTCCAGTGGGTAAAAGCCGGGGCGACATGGCCGAAGAGCGAAGCGCCGGTGGCGGCAACCAGCATGGACGGCAAGTATGTGATCACGGCAGAGCGGAAAAACTTCTGGTCTTTCCTGCCGCTGGCGAACCCGGAGCCGCCGAAGGTGGCGGATCCGAAATGGGCGAAGACGCCGATCGATCGATTCGTTCTGGCGAAACTGGAAGCGCAGGGGCTGAAGCCGGTTGGCCTCGCCAGCAAACAGGATCTGATACGCCGGGCCACGCTTGACTTAACAGGACTGTTGCCAACCCCGGAGGAAATCAGCGCGTTTGAAAATGACAAGTCGCCCGATGCTTTCGCAAAGGTGGTGGACCGGCTGCTGGCGTCTCCTCATTATGGCGAGCGCTGGGGACGGGTGTGGCTGGACGTGGCGCGGTATGGCGAAGACGATTACCGCAGCCTGAATCCCAATCCCAGAGGCTACCGGCCTTATCCAAACGCCTGGGCTTATCGCGACTGGGTCATTCAGGCGTTCAATGACGACCTTCCTTATGATCAGTTCGTGAAAGCCCAGCTGGCGGGCGATCTGATGGATAAATCCGTGCGGTATAAGATGTTGCCGGCGACGGGCTTCCTGGGGCTTGGTCCCTGGTATTACGACAACGGGTCGGCTGAAGTGACGCGCGCCGATGAGCGCCACGATCGCGTAGACGCGGTGACGCGCGGATTCCTCGGTCTTACGGTCGCCTGCGCCCGCTGCCACGATCACAAATACGACCCCATTCCGCAGACCGATTATTACGGTCTGGCCGGAGTCTTTTACAACACCATCTACGAGGAATATCCACGCGCTCCCAGGAAGACCGTGGAAGCCTTCGAAAAGATCGCTGACGATCTGGATAACAAACAGAAGCTGCAGCAGGAGACGCAGCAGAACCTTTCCACCGAGCTTTCCCGCGTGCTGGCTCTTCAGACCTCCAATTACCTGATGGGCGTATGGGAGGTGACGGGCAAGCAGAAGAAAGACATTGCGCAGGTAGTGGAGACGCGCAAGCTGGATTACGAACTGCTCGACCGCTGGATCAAGTACATGGAGAAGCCGACGGACAAGTATCACAACAAGGACGCGTGGCAGGCCATGATGAAGAACGGCGGCGGTAATCGCGAGGAAGCGAAGAAGCTCGCCGACAAGTTCCAGCAGGATATCGAAGATGTGATGCTGGCGAAGAACGAGATCGACGCGGAGAACAAGGTGATGTTCGACAAGGATCTCGACGGGCTGAAGCCGAAGAAAAGAACGGACAAACCCAGCAACTTCGTCACCAACAAGGACTTCAACCCCGGATCATGGCTGCAGCTCGAGAGCCTGCCGGAGCAGCGGAACAACTTCTGGATCGAGATCTTCCAGCGCGAGCTGAAAGACGCCGAAGACCCGCAGGCAGTGGAAGGCGGAAAGCGCCAGACGAAACCGGGTGTTCTGTTGTTCCGCGGCTGGGGTCTTGAAAGCCGGTTGGGACCGGAAGACAAGGCTCGCCTGAAGACCATGCAGGATGACGTGGCGGAACTGAAGAAAAAGCTGGATCCACATTATCCGTTCATACACGGTGTGATGGATTCGCCGAAGCCGGAAGATATCAAACTGGCGCTCCGCGGCAATCCGGAGAATCTGGGCGATGTCGTGCCGCGGCACTTCCTGACTGTATTCGCCACCGGGAATCAGCCTACTCCACTCAACCAGGGCAGCGGCCGCATGCAGCTGGCTGAACTGATCCTGAAGCAGCCGATCGCGATGCGCGTGATCGTGAACCGGATCTGGAAAGAACACTTCGGGACGGGCATTACGGATACGCCAAGCAACTTTGGTTTCGGCGGCGAACGGCCCACAAATCCGGAACTGCTGGATTATCTGGCCAGCTACTTCGTGAAAAACGGCATGTCGATCAAGAAGCTGCACCGCGAGATCA
Source organism: Bryobacterales bacterium (assembly GCA_027450225.1). Lineage (GTDB taxonomy): Bacteria > Acidobacteriota > Terriglobia > Bryobacterales > Bryobacteraceae > BOG-234. Next base: position 16,230 of record DAIDJK010000099.1, read on the forward strand.
TGCTGAGCACGGTCTATCAGCTCTCGACCGAGATGAACCAGGCTGACTTCGACAAGGACTCGGGCAACCGTTACTACTGGCGCACCAACCGCAAGCGCATGGAGGCCGAGCAGATTCGCGACTCGATTCTGCAAGTGGCCGGCAATCTTGACGACCAGCTTGGCGGGCCTTCCGCCGACCTGACGCCGGATTTTCTGCGCCGGACGGTTTACGGAAAAGTGAGCCGCTACAAAACGGACGAGTACCTGAAGATCTTCGACTTTCCCACCCCGAGCATCAGCGCGGAGAAGCGGTTTACCACCACGGTTCCGCTGCAGCGGCTGTTCCTGATGAACAGCGACTTCGTGCAACTGGAGGCTGAAGCCTTTGCAAAGCGCGTCGCTTCGGAACCGAACAGCGCCGCGCGTATCCGGAAGATGTATCTGCTTGCCTATGGGCGGGAGCCTTCGCCCGAAGAGGTGAAGCTGGGGCTCGAGTACATTCGGACCGAGCCTATGAAGGAGTACGAAGAAAACAAAAACAAGGGGAAGGACGATAAGGGCGCTGGCAAGAAAAGCCGGGGAGGGGACGAGGGTAAGGAGCTTACCGAAGCCAAGCCGGCGACGGACGAAGAGACGGACGCGACCGATGGCGCAGGGGTTGACGGGGCCGCCATGCCCATGGGGATGGGCATGATGGCGGGCGTTCCCGGATTCGGGGGGCCGGGTGGAGGCAAGCGTCAGCAGGCGAAGGCGGCGGAAATCAAGTATGACGCCACCGCGTGGGGCCGCTATGCGAAGGTGCTGCTGAGTTCTTCGGAATTCATCTTCATCAACTAGGCAACTATCAACCAGGCAAATCGAAGAAGGAAGCGACCAGGGATAAACAATGTTTGAACACAAGCCTCGGAACCCGGTAACTCGAAGGGAAGCTCTCAGACGCGTTGGAAACGGCTTCGGCATGATGGCATTTGCCGGCATGCTCGGCGAGTCCATTGCCCGGGCTGGTCTTGCGCCCGCGCCTGACGGCGCGCTCGGCGTGGCCAAACTGGACTACCCTCAGCGCGTGAAGCGCGTGATTTTTCTCTTCATGAACGGCGGTCTTTCGACGATCGACGCATTCGACCCCAAGCCGATGCTCGACAAGTACGATGGGCATCCGCTCCCGGGCGGCCACATCAACACGGAGCGCCGGACGGGCGAACTGATGAGATCGCCCTTTAAGTACAAGAAATACGGCCATTCCGGGATGGAAATCAGTGAACTCTGGCCGCATCTGGCCGAGGTCGCCGACGATATCTGCTGGGTACGCTCGGTTCACACGGAGATTCCGAACCATGAGCCTTCGTGCCTGATGATCAACACGGGCGCAAACCAGGCGGGGCGGCCGTCCATGGGCGCATGGATCACGTATGGACTTGGCAGCGAGAACCAGAATCTTCCTGGTTATGTCGTCTTGTGTCCGGACACGCCCACCACGGTAGGACCGCCTTTGTGGAGCAACGGCTTCCTTCCGGCCATCACCCAGGGCACGTTCATCTCGAACAAGATTGCGGGAGCCGCAGACGGGATGGGGATGGCAATGCCGTCGGGCGACAAGGTCAGGGACGATAAGCCCCGGAAAGTCGTCATCGAAAAGGGCTTCGATCCGAAGAAGATTCTCAGCTACGTGAACAATCCGAAGTTCACCATGCCGGAACAGCGGCGTGAAATGGATCTGCTCGAGAAGCTTGAAAAGATCCGCTCCGAAGACACCGGTACCGACCCTCAGGTGGAAGCGGTGATCAAGTCGATGGAAATCGCCTACCGCATGCAGACCGAGGCGCCGGACGTGTTCGACATCCGCAAGGAATCGCAGGCGACGCTCGACATGTACGGTCCCGGCGAAGTGGCGCGCGGCGCTCTCATGTCCGTGCGGCTGGCCGAAAAGGGCGTGCGGATGGTGCAGCTCTACTATTCGAAGGGCGATCCGTGGGACGCTCACACGGACATCCTGGCGCACCGGATTAATGCGAAGAATTCGGATCAGGCATTCGCGGCGGTGATCAAGGACCTGAAGCAACGCGGGCTGTGGAAAGACACGCTGGTGGTTTGCGGCTCGGAGTTCGGGCGAACCCCGGTCCGCGAGGTGGGCGGCATGGCAGGCGCGGCCAAGCGCGGTCGCGATCACAATCCGTTCGCGTTCACGATGTGGCTGGCCGGCGGCGCCGTGAAAGGCGGCACGATCTATGGCGCGACCGATGACTTCGGATTCAAGGTGGCCGAGAAGCCGGTCCACGTGCACGATATTCACGCGACGATCCTGTATCTGATGGGCATTGAGCACACGAAGCTGACCTATCGCTACAGCGGCCGCGATTTCCGGCTGACGGACGTGGCCGGTAACGTGATTCACGACCTGGTCGCATAACCGTCAGAATGGCGTTCAGGAAGAACGGCCGTCCGACGCGCGTTTTGATATAGTTTCCGCGTCAGCCGGAACGAATATGAAACGACGCGATTTTCTCGCCGGAACGGCCGCCGTTCTTCCCCTTCAGGCCCGAGCCATGCAGCAGCCCGAAGAACCGCCGTCACCTCGATACACGGGCAAGCCGGAGTTGAAGATCACGGACCTGCAGGCGTGGATCGTAAACGCCGGCCGGAACTACGTGTATGTGAAGGTGTCGACCGACCAGGGCATCCACGGCTGGGGCGAAGCCTATTCAGCTGGACCCGACCAGGCGACCCTGGACACGATTCTCGATTTCAAGAGCTGGCTGCTCGGCAAAGACCCGCGCAATGTGGAGTACTTGTGGGCGACGATGTACAACTTCACGCGTTTCCCCGGTGGGCTTGTGGTGAACGCGGCGATCAGCGGCATCGAACACGCGCTGTGGGACATTGCGGGGAAGGCTGCTGGCCTGCCGGTCTACATGCTCACTGGCGGCAAGTGCCGCGACAAGATTCGCTGTTACCAGGCGGCGAACAGTCCCGAGCAGGCAAAAAGCCTGATCGCGAAATACGGCTACACAGGGTTGAAGGCGACGCTGCCGCTGACCAATACCGTACCCGCCATCTCGTCGATTCGCGCTTTCGGCGACAAAGCGGCGGCGATGCGGGAAGCGGTGGGCATGAACGTCGATCTCTGCTTCGACGCGCACGCCCGCGTGTGGGCGCCGTACATTGCATACCAGCTGGCTGAAGCCCTGAAGCCCGTACGGCCGCTGTTTCTGGAAGAAGCGATCCGCCCGGAAAATATGGACCAGATGGCGGAGTTGCGGCGCCGGGCGCAGATCCCGATCGCGACGGGCGAGGAACTCTATACGAAGTATCAGTTTCAGCAACTCATCTGGGCCGACGCGGCTGACATTATTCAGCCGGATATCTGTCTTGCGGGCGGGCTGCTGGAACAAAAGAAGATCGCGGCTATCGCGGAATCACGGTACGTGGAAGTAGCTCCGCACAATCCGCTCGGGCCGCTGGCGACGATGGTGAATATTCACTTCGCGGCCTCGACGCCGAATTTCGTGATCCTCGAATATCATCCCGACGACACTTCGCCGCGAAAGGACCTGATCAAAGGCGATCCGGTGGTGGTGAAGGACGGCTATCTTGCCATTCCGGACAAGCCGGGCTGGGGATATGAGATGAACGAGGAGGCTTTCAAACACATGCCGCCGAAGCCGTGGCATCGAGGATTTTCGTTCAATCCCGACGGCTCGCCGGCATTCATCTGATCTTTCGCGCCGTCCGGGTTCTGCTCTCCTCATGCGGCGATACAGATCTGTCTGAGCGTGTGCGATAGGCGGACTCAAACCTCGGCGCGTCGCCGGGGATCGATGAAGATCCAGAGGACGGCGGCCGAGAAATAGAGAGCAGCAGCGATCCAGAACACGGCGCGAAACGATCCGAACGCGCTCTCGACCCAGGCGGCGGTCAGCGGCGCGAGCATGCCGGAGACGCTGGATGCCACGTTGATGAATCCCCCGGCCGTGCCTCCAAAACGGCCGCCGGTATCGGTAGTGGTGGCCCACATGACAGGGAGAGTGAGATCGTGCGCCCCGCTGGCGAGCGTGAGCAGGGCTACGGCGGCCCATGTCGATTGCATGTAAACCGCGCCGAGGTAGCCAAGGGCGCCAATGGAGTATCCCGAGATGGCGACGGCGCGGCGTCCCACCACTATGCTCCGGCGCCAGCGCGAGATTCGATCGGCGAGCAAGCCGCCGGCGGCGCATCCGGCAGCTCCGGCAGCGAGCGGAAGCGCCGCCAGCAGGCCGGAATTCGGCAGCGATGCTCCGTGCTCGCGAATTAGCCAGGTGGGCAGCCACGTCACAAAGAACTGGAAGCCGAAGCCGGAGGCGAAATAGCTGGCGAAGAGCGCGAGCATTGTCGGATGGAGCAGGAGAGCCGTCCAGCGGAGTTTCGCGCCGGACCTCCGAGGTTGCGAGCCGGTTCGCATCAATTCGAGCTCGGCCGCATTCACCGATGGATGCGTGGCTGGATCGTCGCGATACCACCACGCCCACACGATGCACCAGACGATGCCGAGCGCCCCGAAGGCAGCGAATGCTCCCCGCCAGCCGAGCCAGAGAATCAATGCGACGGCGAGCGGCGGAGCGAACGCGCCCCCGAGCCTCGCACCCATCCACATGATTCCGTTGGCCCGGGCCCGCTCATTGATCGGAAACCAGCAGGCGAGGGCGCGTGAAAGGGTCGGGAACGCGCCTGCTTCGGCGGCGCCGAAGACCGTGCGCGTGACGAGGAGGCTCGGGAAATTCCAGGCGGCGCCGGTGAGAGTGGTGAATACCGACCAGCACCCGACGATGCGCAGCAGCATGCGCCTCTGCCCGAAAAGGTCTCCAAGCCATGCAACCGGCAGTTCGGCAATCGCGTATGCGACATAGAACACCGTGAATACCCATCCGAACTGAATATCGGAAAGCCCGAAAACTCTTTGCATTACCGGCGCGGCAGCGGAAAGGCACACGCGATCGAGGTATGTGATAAATGCCGCCGCGAAGACCAGACCGAGAACGGCCCGCCGGGCGCGCGTGGCCGGAACGAACCCAGCGGCGCTCTGAGTTCCGGCTCCACGGTCTGAATATCTTTGTTTGTTCAAAACGTTCCGCGCCTTGAATCGTATCGCGACGGGACGAAACGTAAAGTTTTCACGACCAGGAACCGATAAACCTTTCGAGAGCTTTCGGCGAGCGCGAGGCAGTGATGCGCAGCCGGTCGGAAAGGATCCAGGGCAGCCGCAATTGCCTCATCTCGACCCCTTAACAGTGAAACTCATAACGGTGCTTACCATGTGCATGGTCAGCGCCGCGGTCCTGCTCTCACTCAGAACCGTGCGTCAAGCACCGGGCATGCGGCTGTTCGCGGCGGGAATGCTCTCCGTGTGCATCGGCGCCATCGCGGGAATGAGCCGGCTGGTGATTACCGGGGCGTGGATCGTGATCGCCTGCCAGGCGCTGATGGTGGGAGGGTTGATCGCAATCGTCCAGGGATTGCGGGCCTTTCGCGGAGTCGCGGGCCTGTCCGAACGTATGACGGGAGGCATCATCGGCGCGGCAGGAGTGGCCTTTCTGTACCTCTTGATTGCAGACAACAATTTCTCCGCAAGAGTTGTGCTCATTTCATGCATCAACTGTGCGCTCTGTGTCGATGCCACGGGCACGCTGCTGCGACGGACGCGCGGGGAGAAACGGGGCACTTACTGGCCTGCCGCGGCAGCGTTCGGAACTGCCGCTCTGAATTACGCGGCGCGCGCGGTCGTGACGGTGTCGGGGCACTATGGCCGTTCTTACCTGACAGACAACCCGTTCGATGTCGCGTTCACGATCTGCGCGTCCGCCGCGTACATCGCGGGCGCGTTCGGCATCCTGGTGGCGGCGAATGAGCGCGCGCGAGCCGATTCGGCGCGCATGGCGCTGTTCGATCCGCTGACCAATCTTCCGAACCGGCGGCACCTGTTCGATCGTTTCGCGGCGGTCGACGACCATCCCGAGACCACTCCGAGTCCGGCGGGCCTGATCTATCTGGACCTCGACGGATTCAAGGAAGTGAACGATTTTCTGGGTCATGCGGCGGGCGACGAATTACTTCTCAAGATCAGCCGCGCAATGAGCGGCGCGTTGCGCTCGGAGGACTGTCTGGCGCGCATTGGGGGCGATGAATTCGTGGCGCTGATTGGGCGCCCGGTCACGCGAACCGAGCTGGAGGCGGTTGCGGAACGACTGCAATCCGCGGTGGAAAATCAGACGGTCTGCGACGGACTGCCGTGGCGAATCCGCGTGAGTTGCGGAACCGCGCTTTACCCGGACGATGGCGCGAGCATGCATGAGGTGATGCGAGAAGCGGATGCAGCAATGTACGCCGTGAAGCGGGAACGGCGGCTGAGCGCAGCTCTCGCCTCCTGAAGTCGGGTCCGCCGCTATTTCAGGAAACCGCTGATGCGGGCGCCGGATTCGCCCAGAGCGTCATTGCGCTCGTCATCAAGGGCGAGCAACTTCCGGCCGAGAGGGCTCAGGCGCGCCTGCACGTCAGGGCTTAGCAGCTTCTTCTGGTACTGCTGCTGAGGCTTGTCCCCCCGCGTGAAGTAGACATGCATGGCGCGCCGCGGCTGCCCGGTTCGATTATCCGTGCCCCCGTGCCAGAGGTGAGCATTCATGATGACGACGGTGCCGGCTTTGCCGGTAACCAGAATTTCGCTTTCGAGCTGCGCTCCCGGTTCCGGCAGCCGTCCCCAGCGATGAGAGCCAGGAACAACCCGCAGGGCGCCATTTTGCTCGGTAAAGTCGTCAAGCATCCAGACCGAGTTGCAGACGTAGTAGCCCTTTTCATCAGCGATGGCGCCGCTGTCGGCATGCAGAGGCTGGCCGCAGTTCGAATTCGGATTCGCCGACCGCACGTTCAGACTCGACAACTTGAAATCCGGGCCAAGCACCGTCTCGATGCCGTCTAGTACGACAGGGTGCTCAATCGCTTCTTCGAAGACTTCGCCTTTATCGACGCAGTTCGCCAGACGGCGCGTGCCGGGCTCCTGTTTGAATTCGCTGCCGGCCTCACCGCCTTCGCTGGCGAAGAGTTCTTCCACGCGGGCTACAAGGCGCGCGACCTGGTCTGGAGAGAGCAGACCGGGCAGAATCAGGAATCCGTTTTCGTCGAGCGATCGCCTCTGTGATTCGGTTAGCATGTCAAAACGCTGTCCGTCCCATGAGTGTGCCACAAGAGAAGCTCCGTGTCCGCAACGCTACGCCCTACAGTGGAGGCTCCATGGGCAGCGCAAGCGGCGGTTCCCGAAGGAAGCTCAGCCGGCTCATCTGATCGACGGCTTCGCGAATCGCCTGCTCGGAAGTCGGTTCGACTGTGATGACGAACGGCAGGTCATCTTTTGTGTCACACGGCAGTTGCAACACGGCTTCGAGGCTGATCTGCCTTGAGGCCAGAATGCCAGCAAGTTCGGCGATGATGCCCGGCCGGTCCTCGACGCGGAAACGCAGATAATACGGCCGGTGCTGCAATGTGATCGGAACGGGCTGATAAATGCCCAGCCGCTCGTGCGCGAAAGGAGATACGCGCTCCGGGCTGCCGCTGCGGATTTCGCGAGCCACGCGCATCAGATCACTCACAACGGCAACGCCGGTGGGTCGTGGCCCGGCGCCCCGGCCGTAATAGAACGTGTCGGCGCCGTAGTGGCCCTTCACCCACACAGCGTTGTAAGCGCCACGAACCCCGGCGAGGATGGTGGATTTCGGAATGAGCGCGGGCCGGACGGAAAGAATGAGACCCCGGTCAGTCTGGGCCGCGGCGCAAACCAGCCGGATGGTGTGGGCAAGCTGGTGGGCGTATTCAAAGTCGGCCGGAGTAATGCGGCGGATGCCCTCGACGAAAATATCGCCGGGCGTGATCCGTTCGCCGAAAGCGAGCGCGGCGAGAATGGCCAGTTTCGATCGCGCGTCGTGACCGTCCACATCGGCCGACGGATCGGCCTCGGCGTAGCCAAGCGATTGGGCCTCAGCGAGCACCGCCTCGAACGAGGCGCCGCGCGATTCCATCTCCGTGAGGATATAGTTGCTGGTGCCGTTCAGGATACCGGCAATCGCGACGATGCGGTCGCCCGAGATGCCTTCGCGCAACACGGCATGGATGGGGATGCCGCCGGCGACGCTGGCCTCCATCGCCAGGTTAATATTGGCCCGGATGGCGCGGTCCCAGATTTCGGCTCCGCAGAGCGCCATCAGTTCCTTGTTGGCGGTAACGACGGATTTCCCGTTTGCGATAGCGGCGTCAATGATCTCGCGCGCAACGGACGTCCCGCCGACCAGTTCCGCGACCACATCAACCCGAGGATTGGTGACCACCTCCCGCCAGTCTGCCGTTCGCGCCACGCCAGCGAGGCTGGCGGGGAGTGTTTTCGACGCGGCGGAACGGCTGCATACGGCGGCGACCCGGAGCCGAAACCCCAGTTTCAGCGCGATCTGGTCCGCGTTTCCGGCCAGAATCTCCAGCGCGCCCGAGCCTACGTTGCCAAGCCCGATCACACCGACATGAACGTCTGTCATTCTTGAGTATGATAACGAGGTATCGTTTATGACACGGCAGCGCTTCCTTCGCCGCGTCCTGCTGTTGGTCGCGCCAACAGCGGTCGGTGCTCCCGTAACATCCGCCCAGGATCCGGGAGGGCCGCTCGAACCGCCTCCGCCGGGGAGTCCGGATGAGATCCGGCTGCCGAACGGCAAACGGCAGCGGGACGCGATCCTCAAAGCCGATTACGAGCAGAACCTAAAAGACGCGCAGGAACTGGTATCACGCAGCCGGGATTTCGAGCTGCAACTCGAGAAGAGTGATCAGTATGTACTTTCGCTCGATCTGCTCAAGCAACTGAATGAAATCGAGAAGACTGTCCGCCGTATTCGTGGCCGCATGCGGCGGGTCTGAGCAAGATACCACGGGGGCGAAGATGCGATTCGAACTGGAAATCCGCATTCCCCAGTGAAACGATCACGTGCAACCCGGCACTCCGTCATATAACCGCCACCGGCGTGGAACCAAACCAGAATCGATGATCGCCATTCGAATACCGGATTGTGCAGGCGGGCCGACAATTGTCAGGAGTGGCGGGAACATCCGCCCGAAGTATGAATGGAGCCGTTCGTACGCGTTCGATTCATTCTCGTTTTCATATCCAAAGGCTCGAAAAGGTTTATTCCATTACGTAACAGTCATTACCTTTTCATTGATTACCTCGGCCCTGGGAACTATACTGAAGGCTGAATCAACCTGGCGCGACTGGAGGCGCGCGGGCGCGAGTGGCGTTCCCCGGAAGGGGAAAGGGTGATATTGCCGCTCAGCGAGAAGTACCAGTAATGGACTCATTGATCTGGCTCGGATCCGCTTCGTTTATACTCTGTCTGATTCTCACCCCGATTTTTCGGGATGTATTCCGTTCGTACGGCGTAGTCGATCAACCGGACCACGGCCGAAAAATTCATAAGTATCCGATCCCGAGGGTCGGTGGAATTGCGATCGCGATTTCTTACGTCGCGACGTTTTTCGTCGTTCAGCTGAAAACCGGCGTTCTGAATCAGCAGTTGGCGCTGGTCTGGAAGGTGCTGCCGGCGGCGGCCGTGATCTTTGCGATCGGCGTCATCGACGACCTTTGGGGATTGAAGCCGTGGCAGAAGCTGATAGGGCAGTTTCTCGCTTCGGTGATTGCCTGCGCGAGCGGCGTGCTGATCAACGATGTGATCGGGCTGCACTCCCATTCATGGTGGACCTATCCGATCACGGTAGTATGGCTACTCGCCTGTACCAATGCCTTCAACCTGGTCGATGGGATGGATGGCCTCGCGTCGGGCGTAGGCCTGTTCTCGACCCTGACCATATTCCTCGCCGCGCTTCTGAGTCATAATGTTCCGCTCGAAATGGCGACGCTGCCGCTGGCGGGCTGTCTGCTCGGATTCCTCTGTTACAATTTCAACCCGGCGACAATTTTCCTCGGCGATTCCGGCAGCCTGCTCATCGGATTCGTTCTCGGTTGCTATGGGATCATCTGGACCCAGAAATCGGCCACGCTGCTCGGCATGACGGCGCCACTGATGGCGTTATCACTGCCGCTGATCGATGTCGGTCTCGCGATCGTTCGCCGGTTTCTCCGCCGGCAGCCAATCTTCTCGCCCGATCGCGGTCAGATCCATCACCGGCTGCTCGATCGCGGCATGTCTCCGCGACAGGCGGCCGTGCTGCTCTACGGCATCTGCAGTATCGTCGCGGTACTCTCACTCCTGGTTTCGGTGGTGAAGAGCAACGGCGTTTCGGGGATTATCGTTTTGATGTTCTGCGCGGTCGCGTGGATGGGTATCCAATACCTCGGCTACGCCGAATTTTCGCTCGCCGGGAAATTGCTGTTTCGCGGCGACCTGCAGCGGACACTCAAGGCGCAACTCGATCTGAACGCTTTCCGCGAAGCCGTGGAGGGTACGAGGTCAGCTGAAACATGTGCGGCCCTGATCCACAAGACGGCGGGCGCGTTCGGCTTCGAGCTGATTCAGACTTCGCTCGCAGGCGAGATATTCGCCTGGCCCCGAAGCTCCGGAAACGACGGATGGGCAGTGCGAATCCCGCTGGAAGACGGTGATTTCATCGAAATGCGCCGCGGATTCGACAAGAAGGAACTCGCCGCCACGGCCGGGCTCTTCATCGACGTGCTGAAGACAGCGGTGGATTACAGGCTGCCGGCGTTCCGCGCCGCACGGATGAAGTCGGCCGCCATCGGGCTGCCAAACTCGGGTCCGGCGATATCCTGACCCAGGCGGATCCCGGCGCTTGATTCGCATTCCCAAGGCGCTTTTTCCCGAACGCGTCTCCATTCTCCTGTTCACGGAGCTGGTAATCGCATTCGTGTGCTTTCTCTCGGGGGCCGCGATCTTCGCCGGCCAGCTCGCTTTCGAACAGGGCGGACTGATCCGCATCATCATCGCGGCGTTCAGCGTCATCCTCGGAGGTTATTTGAATGGCCTTTACCGGGATCTCCGCTGGACATCGCGCGTCTCGCTGGTACTACACCTGTCGAGCGTGTTCGGCATCGCGCTGCTGATCCAGGGCCTCGTTTCGTACGCAGGGATCGGCCTGGAGTTGCCTCGCATGGCGATGCTGGGTGGAGCGGCGATCAATTTCGTGATCATGGCGATCTGGCGCGTGAGCTATGTGGTCCTGCTGAATCGCGTTTTCGCGACGGATCGCGTCCTGTTTCTGGGCGCCAGCGAAATGCTGCAGGAGATTGCCGAGGGAATCGCGAAACGCCCGCTGCTGGGATTCAAAGTTGTCGGGTATCTTTCCGACGATCATCGCCCCGGCGCGATGCTGGAGGGCGCACCCGTATTTGGCGGGACCGCTGCTCTGGAAGAAGCGATCCGGGTGCTCGCGCCGAAGCGCCTTATAGTGGATGATCAGCGCGATTTTCCTGTCCCCGTTCTTATTCGTGCGCGGCGCCACGGCGTTATTTTGCAGGATGCGGCGACCGCTTATGAAATCGTTTGGGGGCGTATCTGCTCGCGTACGTTCCGGCCGTCACAGATCATCTTTGCCGACGAACTGGCGCAGCGGCCGACCTCGCTCGCCCTGCAATCGGTCTATACGAATCTCGTTGCGCTGGCGGCATACGTAATCAGCCTGCCCGTGCTGGTACTGGCTTCGCTGGCCATCCGGCTCACTTCGCGGGGGCCGGCTCTGTTGACGGAACAATATGCCGGCTTCAACGGCATTCCGTTTGCGGCAAGTCGGCTGCGCTGTACGGTGCAGGGGGACCCGACGCGGGCAACCAGAGTCGGCGCGGTGATCCGCGCGCTGCATCTGGAATTTCTGCCCAGGGTGGTCAATCTCGTTCGGGGCGAAATGGCCATCGTGGGGCCTGAGCCGCAGAGAATCGAATTCGCCGAAGAGCTCTCGGCCCATATCCCCTACTACCGGCAGCGGCAGGTGGTGAAGCCGGGCTTTACCGGGTGGACTCAGATACAGGAAGCGCCGGGACTGGCCAGAGACGCGCTGCGCGATATCGAGTCCGATCTCTACTACACGAAGCATTTCTCGCTTGGCCTCGATGCTTATATCCTGCTGCACACGATTCGGGCGATATTACCGTTTCAGGACCGGTAGGATCAGAGAAACGGAAAATTATTTGAGATCGATATAAAGTTGCGGCGCGGCGCATCCGATATACGCCCATGAACGTGCTGATTCTTCTCGCATCCGCCGCGACGATCAGTCTGATGGGCGCGTTCGCCCGCCAGAATCGCAGGCAAGGCTGGGCAAAGACAAGAAAGACACTGATCGACAGCCTTCGGCAGGCCAAACGCGATCTGCTGACCATACCCGAGCCGGCGTCGCACGTCCCCGCCGCGGCTTACGCTGGCCTGCCAGTCGATCCAACCGAGTTTTCCAGTCAGCTCGGCCGCCTTCAGACTTCGCTGCATCGCGCAAACCAGCCCAGGATTGCCACCGAAAAGACAGCCGCAAAAGAAAAAGTTCTGGTGGCCTGAGCCGAGGGGCTATAACCACGGCGGCCGTCCAAAACGCCGGTGGAGACCGTCCCGCAGACCTTCGACTACCGCAGCGGTGTTCAGCCACGGCTTGCCGGTCCGCAGCGCCAGTCCCAGGTAGGTGGCTGCCAGCCGGAATGCGTTCAGCAGAAAATAACCGCGGCTGACCGGAACCCCGTTTTCGCGAAGAATGTCGTACGTGAGGAACCGATTGCGCATGTGGAGATAGAACGCGTTGCGGCCCATTGTCGCTGCCGGTATTTGCTTTACGATGCCGATGTGATCGATATAGATCACGCTCGCATGCATCGAGGCCAGGAGCCCGTACGCGGTGTCATCACCCGATATAAAGAAGCGCTCGTCGGGGAAACCGATGCGATCGATCACACAGCGCCGGATGAAGGCTCCTTCAAAGTTGCAATACTGAACAGGGAACCACTTTCGCCCGTGTTCGAATGCGGTTTCGCGCTCGAGCGTAAGCACGCCTCCGGCGGAAACATCCCAGATCGCCTGCCAGACAAGGGGCCCGTCCGGCATCATCTTGCGGGTTTGAATGATGTCGCCGACGTCCTGATACTGCAACATGGTCTCGAGGCAATCGGGCGTCACGCGGATGTCATCGTCCATCACCCACATCCATTCGAATCCGCGGCAGTGGGCCCACTGAATCCCGGCTTTGAAGCCGCCCGCGCCGCCGGAATTGTTCTGGAGGTTGAGCCGCGCCAGATTCGGAAATTCCGCGTCCAGCATCGCGCCGGTGCCGTCGGAGCACGCGTTATCGACGACGACAATGAGGTCGAGAGGTCTGGTTTGTTCGAGAAGAGAGCGAAGGCAATTGCGGAGCAGGTCTTTGCGGTTGTAAGTGACGACGACGGCGCAAATGCCGCCCTTCGTCATGCCGATTCGCCGCGCGCGACCGAGTCCTCAAACAGCTTCAACGCCCGCGCCACTGCCTGATCCATGTTGTAGTACTTGTAGTCGGCGAGCCTGCCCGCCAGAAGCACCGTCCCGTTCAACTTTTCCGCTTCCTGCAAATACAGATTGTATTGCTCGCGGTTCTCTTCGCGCGGGATCGGATAGTAAGCTTCGTTCTCGCCGGGCATGTACGGCTGCGGGTACTCGTAAACCAGCGTGGAAACCGGAGAGCGCTGGCCCGTCAGGAATTTCTGCTCCGTGATGCGCGTGAAATCGTAATCGTTGGGATAGTTCACCGTGCCGGCGTCCTGCACGCGTTCCTGGTCAGCGGTCACGAAATCGAAGCGAAGGCTGCGGTACGGAAGATGCCCGTGCATGTAGTCGAAATAATCGTCGACCGGGCCGGTGTAGATCATGCGATTGAATTGGACCAGCCCGCCAAGTTCACGAACATCTGTGTTCAAGAGAACCCGGATATTCCTGTGGTTGAGCATGCGCTCGAACAGGGCTGAGTATCCGTAGCGCGGCATGGCTTGCCAGGTGTCCTGAAAATAGCGGTCGTCCCGGCTGATGTAGACGGGCACGCGACCGGTTACGGAAGGATCGAGCTCGTCCGGCTTTAGATCCCACTGCTTCACCGTGTAGTTGTAGAAGACGTTTTTGTAGATGTAGTCGGCCAGATTGCGCAGTTCCGTATTCGAGTTCTCGCGCATCTTGAGAATCGGCACCTTCACGCCGAATCCGTATGCTTCGAGCAGTGCGCATTCCAGCCTTTCGGCCATCCTCCGCGGGAACAGCATTTCGAGCGAGTTCAGATTAAACGGAACCGGAACGCGCTTGCCTTCGATGACGCCAAGCACGTGATGGTGATAGGGCCGCCATTCCGTGAAAGCCGAAAGATAATCCCAGACCTTCTTCGAATTGGTGTGAAAGATATGCGGCCCATACTTATGGACCAGGATGCCGTTCTTGTCGTAGTGATCGTAAGCATTGCCGCCGGTGTGGTTCCGGCGATCGATCAGCAGCACCTTCTGATCGAGTTGCGTGGCTATCCGCTCGGCCAGCGTGCAGCCCGTAAATCCAGCCCCTACAATGAGCCAATCGACTTTCATGCGCTTTTTCCATCATATCGGCGGGCGTGCCAATACCCTACTTCCGCCTGTTGCCGAACATACCGAAAGAGTGCTACCGGATCAGTTGCACGAAATAGCCACCGAATCGAATGATTCCTGCCGTTCGAACCACAGTTCCAGCATCAGCAGGGACCAGAGCCAGGTGGTGTTGTTTCGTCTGCCCGATTCGTGTTCCTGAATCATGTTGCGCACAAACGCGGAAGAAGCGACGTCTCGCGAACGGAACCGCCCACTCTCGATGCTGTCGCGCAACATCGGCCGCAGCGGACCGCGAAACCAGTCCGCGAGCGGTACGGCGAATCCCATTTTGGGACGATTGAGAAGTTCCGCCGGCAGACGGTCCTCGATTGCGCGAATAAAGATATCTTTGCCGCGTCCATTGCGCATCTTCCAATCGTGCGGAATCGTGGACGCCAGTGCAGCCAATTCGTGGTCGAGCATGGGGCAACGAACTTCGAGCGACGCCGCCATCGACATCCGATCCACCTTGACCAGCATGTCGCCGGAGAGTTTCGCGGTGGCTTCGAAGTACAAGGCCTGCGAGAGATCGCTCGCGCCATTCGGCAGAAAACAATCGGCAAGTTGCGATCGGATCCAGCGCGGGTCGGAGGGCAGGCGCCATTCGGGTTCGAGCATCCGGCGCCGCATCAGCGTGGGCGCGAAGTTGCTTTCCAGATAGCGCGAAACCGGGTCGGGCCGGCTGATCATGTAGAGATAATTTTTGCCGTAAGCCGAATACGGCAGCGCTGCAGCAATACCGGCAACAACGCGCCGCGCGGCCTGGGGCATCCGATTCCAGCGCCTCAGATTGCGCACGAGTTCGAAGCTCTCGTATCCGGCGAATAACTCGTCGCCACCGTCGCCGCTCAGCGCGACCTTCACGTGCCGCGCCGCGAACTCGGAAACAATGTAAGTCGGAATCGCGGACGAATCGGCGAACGGCTCATCGAAGTGCTCCACCAGCTTCCCAACCAGAGCTACGGAATCCGGCTTCACGATAATCTCGTGATGCTCCGTCCGATACTTCTTCGCGACCATCGCTGCGTAAGGAAGTTCGTTGTAGGCAGCCTCTTCGAAGCCGATGGAGAAGGTTTTCACCGGCTGCTTCGATTGCAGCGCCATCGAAGCAACCACGGAACTCGAATCGATGCCGCCGCTCAGAAAGGCGCCGAGCGGGACATCCGCGATCATGCGGATGCGAACCGCTTCATCGAAGCTTTCGCGAATGTGCGCCATCGCCGCCTCGGGCGTCATGCCAGACTGCGGCGTCTCCGCCGGCGCGGGCAGACGCCAGTAACGGCCCGTTCGTATTTCACCCCGGTCATCGTATTCAAGCCAGGTTCCGGGCGCGAGTTTATGGACGCCTTCAAACGCCGTGAATGGGTCCGGAATGAACGTAAACTGAAAGTAGAGCCGCAGAGCTTCCCGATCGGGGTTGAGCCGCAACCCCGCGGCCCGCAGGCACTTCAGTTCGCTGCCAAACCAGATGCCTTCCGGCCGAACCGAGTAGTAGAGGGGCTTTTTGCCGAAACGGTCCCGCGCCAGAAGGATTTTGCGGCGCTTCGCGTCCCAGATGCAGAATGCGAACATGCCCCGCAACCGTGAAATCCCTTCAGCGCCGAGTTCCTCATACAGGTGAAGAATGCATTCGGTATCGGTTTGCGTGCGGAACGAATGCCCACGCCCGATCAGCCATTCGCGCAGTTCGCGATATTCATAAATCTCGCCATTGAAGACGATCCAGACAGAACCGTCCTCGTTCGAAATCGGCTGGTGGCCAGTGGATAAGTCAATGATGCTGAGACGGCGCATGCCGATGGCGAGCGCGCCATCGATGTGATAACCCGCGTCGTCCGGCCCGCGATGGCGAATCGCATCGCACATCCGCCGTACGGTTTCGGAGCGAACGACCGCCTCTGGAGCGCCGTTCGGGAGAAAATACCCGGCAATTCCGCACATTTGCTGTGAGCGGCCGCAGGCGGCGCTTCTTTATCCTATGCTACTTATGGGCTTCGGGGCCGCTTGGAACCGCGCGGTTTTGCGCGCCAGCGTACTTCCATGCTCATTAATCGCACCTGCCGTGTTTCGTTTTGATTCAGGAAGGAACGCCAGCCCGGGCCCAGGGAGACTCGCCGGTGCGTAGCCCCGCCGAAATCGGTTTCCGGCTTCGTCAGGAGACACTGAACGCGTCCCGGCTGCTTCACATTCCGAAGCTGACGCTCACCGAGCCGCTAACCCCGCGACCCATTCTTCCCGATCCGGCGGATTGCGCCAGACTGGCGCGCGACAAGCGCTATGCAATCGAGCTCTCCGATATCGCGGAACAGATTCTGCATCACCGCTTTCCCCTCTTCGACCAGACCATCGAAACCGGTCCCGATATCGACTGGCTGCGCGATTACCACAACGGCAAATCGAGCGCGCTGAAGTTCTTCCGCCGCGTTCCATATCTCGATTTCAATGCCGTCGGCGACCACAAGTGGATCTGGGAGCTGAACCGGCATCAGCATCTGATCGTGCTCGCGCAGGCGTATCTGCTGACCGGGCGCGCCGAATTTCTGCGCGAGATCGAGCGGCAGATTGAAAGCTGGATCGTGCAGAATCCGTTCGCGCGCGGCATCAACTGGGCGAGCGCGCTCGAAGTCGCATTCCGGGCGCTTTCGTGGATCTGGGTGGATCATCTGGTGGGCGCCGAGATCGCTCCGCCCTCACGAATCCGGCTGCAGCAATCGTTGTGGCAGCATGCCCGGCATCTGGAATCGAACCTCTCGGTCTACTTTTCGCCGAACACGCACCTGCTGGGCGAAGCGCTCGCGCTCTACGCGATCGGGCGGCTTTATCCCGCTATGCCGCGCGCCGAACGCTTTGTCGAGACAGCGCAGCCGATCGTGGAACACCAGCTCGAGTTTCAAGTTCGCTCCGACGGCAGCCATTTCGAGCAATCGACTTATTACCACGTGTACGCGCTCGACATGTTTTTGCTGTATTACCTGCTGGCCGAGCGCCCCGAACGGATGAACGCAAAGCTGCGAGCAATGGCGCGTTATCTGGATGCGATTGCGGGGCCTGCCCGGCTGTTGTTTTCTTCGGGCGACGACGACGGCGGGCGGCTCTTCTATCCTTACGGCGAACGTAACCGCTTCTGCCGCGCCACGCTCGCCACCTGCGCCAATCTGTTTCCCAATCTCGGCTTCGAGTGCTGCCCGAAGGATGTTCAGCAGCAGGCCGCGTGGTGGATCGGCCCCGGCATCCGGCTGAGCGCCGAGCGCCGCTCCGGGCGTTCGGGCCACGTGGCGTTTCACGGCGCAGGGATGGTGGCGCTCGAAGCCGGCGAGATTCATGCTCTCTTCGATGCCGGCCCATTCGGCTGGGGCGGCGCCGGACACAGCCATGCCGACTCACTGAATCTGCTGATTCGCAAAGGCGAACAGACCGTTCTCGAGGACCCCGGCACTTTCACCTACGTCGGCGATGCCGAGGCGCGCAACTGGTTTCGCGGAACCGCGGCGCACAATACCCTCCGCATCGACGAGCGCGATCAGGCCGATCCCGTGAAACCCTTCCGCTGGGCGAAAAAACCCTCCGTCCACCTGATCCGTTCGGGAGACGCCTACGCCGACGCGCGCTGCGAATACCGCGGATTCACCCATCGCCGGCGGGTGCTTCTGTGCGGCGAACGCGCCTGTATCGTAGTGGACGACGTGGATGCAACGATGGGCGAGCACCTGGTCGAGCAGTTCTGGAATATCAGCAACGCAGCGCTGGTTACGTCGAGACCAGGCGGGACCGAAACGGTGTGGCGATCACGCGTGTATGGTTCACGAGAGAAGATGAATCGCGCGATCGTCCGGGTACTCGGCCCTCTGCCCGTGCGCCTCGTGACTGCGATCCTGTTCGACGGCGAAACCTCGGAAATGCAGATAGAAGGCAGCATGGTTCGCGTCAACGGAATCGTCGCGACCTTCCGCGATGACGACGCGCCCACCTGGAGGCTCGAAGCGGTTGAGCCCCCCGAATAGCGCGCGCCGCGCGCCGGTTATGCTGCTGTGCCACACCCTCGGCATCGGCGGCAGCGAACGGCAACTCACGGAAACCGCCAGGGCGCTCGATCCCGAACGCTTCGAAGTTCACGTTGGCGCGTTTCACGCTAAGGGCCTGCGCGCGGACGATTTGTTTTCTGCCGCCATTGCGGTCGCCGAATTCCCCGTTCGCTCGTTCGGCAACGCGAGTCTGCCCAAAGGCGCGCTGGCCTTCCGCCGGTATGTAAAACAGCACGGAATACGGCTGCTCCATTCTTTCGATGTTCCGCTGAACATCTTCCTCGCGTTCTCGTTTCCGCTGCATCCGCGGCCGGTGATGCTCACCAGCCAGCGCGGCCACCGCAGCCTCTCGCCCGCGCTGCATCGGAATCTGGTTCGCCTCTCGGATCGCTTTACGGACGGCATCGTGGTCAACTGCGAATTCATGAAGCGGCATCTCATCGAAGACGAGCACGTCGCGCCGGCGCTCATCGATGTCTGCTACAACGGCATCGACACGGAACGCTTCACGCCCGCTGATCGCGCATCTGCCGATGGCCCGCCGCGTATCGGCGCCGTGTGCGCGCTTCGCCCCGAGAAGGACCTGCCAACGCTCCTGCGCGCCTTCGCGCTGGTGCGCGTGGCATACCCGGATGCGCAACTGCTGATCCTCGGCAGTGGACCGGAACTGCCGAAGCTTCAATCCCTGGCCGAGGATCTGGCACTCGGCGGCGCGATCGAATTCCAGCCAGCCACCGCAGACGTCATCCCCTCGCTGCGCCGCATGGACGTGTTCGTTCTACCGTCGGTTTCCGAAGCGCTCTCGAACGCTCTGATCGAGGCCATGGCATGCGGCGTATGCCCGGTCGCCTCGAGCGTAGGCGGCAATCCGGAACTCGTGGGCGAGAACGAGCGCGGCCTGCTTTTTTCACCGGGCGATGTCGATGATCTCGCGCGAACTCTTCGGCGCCTCATCGCGGACCCCGTCGAACGGCGGAGCAAGGCCTCGACCGCCCGCGCGTGGATCGCGCAGAATCTTTCGATCGCGGCCTCCGCGAATCGCATGGCCGCCATCTACGAAAGACATCTGGCGCGCGCCGGTGTATGATCCTGATCATTCCCGAGCAGGAGGAAACATGGCGCCGGCGTTCGATAACGGAATTGTCACGATCGCGAGCCGCCACACGGTGGACGATACCGTGGCGCGGCTGGAACAAATACTGGCGACGAAGCAAATCAAGCTGTTCGCCGTGATCGATCATTCCGGCGAAGCGGCTGCGGCTGGTCTTGAAATGCGTCCCGCGAAGCTGATCATATTCGGCAATCCGAAGGCCGGCACTCCGGTAATGGTGGCCTCGCCGACGGCTGCCATCGATTTGCCTTTGAAGATCCTCGTCGATCAGGGCAGCGACGGGACGGTCCGGGTCACATACAACTCGCCGGAATATCTGCAGGCGCGGCACGCGTTTCCCCCCGGGCTCATCGCCAATCTTGCCGCCGTGGAAACCATCGCCCGGGCCGCGGCTGAATGAAAATCGTTCCATTGCTTCTGCTTTTCGCCCTGGCCGGACCTTACGACCAGCCATGGCGGCCTCAGTTCCACTTTTCTCCGGCGAAGAACTGGACCAACGATCCCAATGGCCTCGTTTATCTCGACGGCGAATACCATCTCTTTTTCCAGTACAACCCGTTCGGCGACCAGTGGGGCCACATGAGTTGGGGCCATGCCGTCTCAGGCGATCTGCTGCACTGGCGTGAATTGCCGGTCGCGCTGCGGGAAGAAAACGGCGTGATGATTTTCACGGGCAGCACGGTGGTCGACGAGCATAATTCGAGCGGCTTCTGCACGAACAGCAAGCCGTGCATGGTCGCGATCTACACCGGCCACACGCCGGCGCAGAACGGCAAGCCGGTGCTCGAGACGCAGAACATCGCGTACAGCAACGATCGCGGCCGCACCTGGACGAAGTATGCCGCGAATCCGGTGCTGAATCTGAACATGTCGGATTTCCGCGATCCCGATGTCTTCTGGTCCGTCTCCGCCAGGCGCTGGACCATGGCTGTGTCGCTTCCGAACGACCACAAAATCCGCTTCTATGGCTCACCCGATCTGAAGCACTGGACGCAACTGAGCGACTTCGGACCTGCGGGAGCGACCGGCGGCCAGTGGGAATGCCCGAGCTTGTTCGAACTGCCGCTCGACGGCGACGCGCACAATACGCGATGGGTTCTGAAAGTCGGCCTGAACCCCGGCGCGCTTCAGGGCGGTTCGGGTGAACAGTATTTCGTCGGGCGCTTTGACGGCACGAAGTTCACCGATGACAATGCGCCTGCCACCATTCTCTGGACGGACTACGGGAAAGACTGCTACTGCGCCCTCGCGTTCAATCACCTGCCCCCATCCCGCCCGCCCCTGATGCTCGGCTGGATGGACAACTGGCAATACGCATCGAATCTGCCGACGAATCCCTGGCGCGGCCAGATGACATTCCCGCGTGAACTGGCGCTGCGTACATTTCCCGACGGCGTTCGGCTCATCCAGAGGCCGTCAGCGCTAATCGCGAAACTCCGGGGAGCGGAGACGAAATCGCCCAGCGCGCAGACGCTCGAAATCCGCGCGGCGATGACGATCGGCAACACGTCCGAAGCCGCGTGGAAACTCGAAGACAAGGCAGGTGGATTCGTCCTCATCGGCTACGACGCGAAGCATCGACAGGTTTTCGTGGATCGTACGCATTCGGGCGAAACGTCGTTCAGTCCGCAGTTTCCCGCCCGCACGGCCGCGCCCTTGCCGCTCCCTGACGCCCCACTCGATTTCGACATTCTGGTGGATCGGAACTCCGTCGAAGTGTTCGCCGGGGGAGGAAGTGTGGCGATGACCAGTCTCGTCTTCCCGAAAGCGCCGTGGAGCGCATTCGAGTTCCAGGCCGCCGCAAACGCGAAGCAAACGCGGCTCGTCGTCTGGCCCCTTAAGCCGTCCATGTGACCCGCTCCGGCGCCCAATCGCGCTTACAATAACGCAGTGCAGCAGCAGACGGTAGCGATTTTCGGCGGCGGCGTTGCGGGTTTGAGCGCTGCGCATGAACTGGCGACCCGCGGCTTCGCGGTTCATGTCTACGAGAGGAAAGATGTGCTGGGTGGCAAAGCCCGGAGCATTCCCATTCCCGGCTCCGGCCAGAACGGCCGGCTGCCGCTCCCCGGCGAGCACGGCTTTCGTTTTTTCCCCGGTTTTTACAAACATGTGACCGACACCATGCGCCGCATCCCGTATGGCGCGCACGGCAATGTACACGACAATCTGCGTGTCTCCACTCGCGTTCTTCTAGCGCGCGCCGGGCAGGTGGAAA
>DAIDJK010000100.1 GCA_027450225.1 Bryobacterales bacterium
GAATGAAGGTAAGAGCCTGGCGGCCGCATCCGATGGACGATGTGGAGATGGTTGGGGTGGTTCGCAAGGCCGTGGGGCCGGATTTCAAGATCATGCTGGGCAGGACTGCGGTGCGGCCGGGATGGGTCTGGGACTATCGTACGGCGCTGAAGGTTTGCCGCGGCCTTGAACGCTACAACGCTTACTGGCTGGAAGAGCCGTTCGACGGGCACGACATACAAGGTCCGGCAAGGCTGGCGGCGGAGGTAGACATTCTGATTACCGGCGGTGAACTGGCGAAGAGCACCTATGAGTTCCTCGAGTTCCTGCTGAACAGGACTTATGACATTCTTCAGCCGGATACGAGAATCTGCGGCGGCATCCTGATGGCGAGAAAGATATCGATGCTGGCGGAAGCGTTCGGCGTGCCGTGCATCCAGCATGGGACGGCATCGCTGGCGCTGGCGGGCTACATCCAGGCGGGCTGCGCGATGCCGAACTGCGAATGGCAGGAGATCATCGGCAACGCCAATCTGCCGCAGGAGCAATGGGAGCCCGCGCGAAAGCTGGTGAAGACGCCGGATGTGTTTCGCATCGAGAACGGCTATGTGTACCTGCCTGAGTTGCCGGGATTAGGTCTGGATCTGAATGAGGACGCCATGAGGGAATACCGTGTCCGGGCATAAGATGCGGCGGCGCGAGTGGATAGGCGCAGCGCCGGCAATGGCCGCGGCACTGGCGATGGCCGCGGTTCGAAGGCTGTCCGCGGCGGTGAAGCCGGTGAAGATTTCGGGCGTGGATCTGTTCACGATCGAGATCCCGGTTTCCGATGCGGAGAAGAAAGCCGGCGTGCAATACCGCTTCGCGGTGGCGAAGGTGACGACGGATGCCGGAATCAGCGGGTATTCGTTCGCGGGGCCGCCCGCATCCGCGCTGAGCGAGATTCGGCCCATGCTGATCGGCGCCGATGTGTTCGATGTGGAAGGCATGCTGCGGCGCGGGCTGAATCGATATGGGGGCGTGGAGCATGCGGTGTGGGATGCGATTGGCCGTATCGCGAATCAGCCGGTGTACAAGCTGCTGGCGGGACCGCGGGACCGGCTGAAGGCCTATCTGACGTGCGTGTGGTCCGGTCCGGCGGATCAATCGCATGTGCCCGCGAAGGATCAGGTGGCGATGGCGCTGAAGATTCAGAAGGCGGGCTTCGGCGCGATGAAGATGCGGATCTGGCGGCCGAATCCGATGGACGATGTCGCCGTTTGCCTGCAGATTCTGGAAGCGACCGGGCCGGATTTCCGGCTGATGGTGGACCGGACGGCGCAGATGCCGGTCAGCATGGCCAACCAGCAGGTCTGGAACTTCGAGACGGGATTGAAGGTGGCGAGAGCGCTCGAGCAGGCCGGGGTGTACTGGCTGGAAGAGCCGTTCCATCGCGATGACTATGCGTCGCCCGCGAAACTGGCCGGCATGGTGGACATTCTGATCACGGGCGGCGAAGGTTACAGCTCGCTTGAACCCTACAAGCAGTGTCTGATGGAGCGGAGCTACGACATTGTGCAGCCGGACCCGCGGCAGGCCGGCGGAATATTGATGTGCAGGAAGGTAGCGACGCTGGCCGAATCCTTCCACGTGCCCGCGATACCGCACGGCTATATCGGGCTGCCTCTGGCGGGATGGTTTCAGGCGGCGCTGGCCATGGGCTCGGAGTATCAGGAAGTGACGATGGTGTCGCCGCCGCTGTTGCCCGAAGAGCAATGGGCGCCGGGGATGAAGGTGCTGAAGAGCAGGAACATGTTCACGTTCGAGAACGGCGAGATTCTCGCGCCGCAACTGCCAGGGCTGGGGCTGGATGTGGACGAAGAAGCCGTGGAGAGATATCGCGTTGGGCGGGCGTGACGAGATTTGCCAGGAGAGGATGCGATGAACGGGATGCGATTCACGATCGGGCGCCGGGCGGCGCTGCAGGCCGCGGCGGGCGCGGCGGGACTTGCCGCTTTCGGGCGCGCGGAAGAGCCAAAGACGGTTTCAAAGAAACCGGCGTCCGGCATGCCGCCGAATCCCGTGGTGGAAACGGCGGCGGGCAAGGTGCGCGGGTTCAGCAGCGCCGGGGTGGGCGTCTTTTTGGGCATTCCGTACGGCGCATCGACAACGGGCGCGAATCGATTCATGCCGCCGGTAAAGCCCGAGCCGTGGGCGGGCGTGCGGAACTGTTTGAACTACGGGCATTCGTGTCCGCAGGCGGGAACGGGCGTGATCGAGAACGATGCGCACGGGCGCAATACGGACGAAGACGCGTTTCTGCTGTATCGCACGGGCGGCTGGGTGCGCGGCGAAGACTGCCTGCGCGTGAACGTGTGGACGCCCGCGGCGAGCGCTGCCGGACGTGGACGGCCGGTGATGGTGTTCATGCACGGCGGCGGCTACGTGGGGGGAAGCGGCAACGATCTGCTGTGCTACAACGGCGAAAATCTCGCCCGGCATCATGACGCCGTGGTGGTGACGCACAACCACAGACTGAACCTGTTCGGTTATCTGAATCTGGCCGATGTGGGCGGCGAGCGCTATGCATCGTCCGCGAATGTGGGGATGCTGGATATCGTCGCGGTGCTCGAGTGGGTGCGGGACAACATCCGGAACTTCGGCGGAGACCCGGGGAAGGTGATGATCTACGGGCAATCGGGCGGCGGCGGGAAGGTGAGCCACCTGATGGTGATGCCGGAGGCGAAGGGGCTTTTCCATCGCGCGGTGGTGGAAAGCGGGTCGACGATTCGCTCGGGCGCGGCGGAAGCATCGGCCGAACGGGCGGCCGTGGTGCTGGAGGAACTCGGAATCTCGAGGGGCGATCTCGACAAACTGCATTCGCTGCCGACCAGCGCGCTGATGCGGGTACAGACGGAAGTGCAGCGCAAAATTGCGCAGGCCGGGCGATCGTCCGCCGGTGGAGCGATGGCGGCCTGGGGACCGGTGGTGGACGGGAAAGCCATCCCGGCGCATCCGTTCGACCCAGGCGCTCCGGCGGTTTCGGCGGGCGTACCCATGCTGATCGGGACGTGTCTGAACGAATTCGTGAACGGGACCGACAATCCGGAACGTGAAACGCTTACGAGCGACGAGGCGCTGAAGCGCGCCACCGCGCAATACGGCGACAAGGCGGCGGAGATCGTGGCGGCGTACAAGCGCGAATACCCGAAAGCATCGCCGTTCGGAATCTGGGCGGCGATATCGGCGTCCGGCATGCGGTTGAACGCGATCACCCAGGCGGAGCGGAAAGCGGCGCAGGGCGGCGCGCCGGCCTACATGTATTTGTACGCCTGGCGGACGCCGGCGCTGGGCGGCCAGATCGGCACGTTCCATTCGAGCGAGATCACGTTCGCATTCGACAATGCGGCGCTGTGCACGCACTATTCGGCGAACGATCCGGGCGGCCTGGCGCTCTCGCGGAATATGGGCGAGGCGTGGGCGACGTTCGCGCGAACGGGCAAGCCCGGCCACAGCGGACTGCCGGCGTGGCCCGAGTACACGGCCGAAAAACGGGCGACGATGACGTTCAACGCGCCATCGCACGTGAAGGACAACCCCGAAGGCGAAGGGCTTGCTCTGATTCGCGAGGCCGCGATCCGGCAGCAGGCGTGAGTCCGGGCGTTTGCCCGATTCTCCTCTGAATACCCGCACAGCCGTTCGCGATCTCCCGCCGAGCGGGCGCATGAACCCTGGCCGAACGCAGCGCCGGGTGGTGGCGCTCCGCGCGCGTGAAGGCTGGCGCGGAGGCGCGGCAAATACATTGAATCTACTAAATTGATGCGCGAAAATCACTTTCAATTCCGTGAAATCACGCAGATGGCCTGGTGTGATTGCGGCGCTTGGCGCACAATGCTTTAAACGCTTTCGTTCCGTATTTTTCTGATGATATTTTCCTGAGAAATTTCCGAGCTGGGGTTTACATTAATTGTGTAATTTAAATCTCAAGCGATAGGGAAGAAAATCCCTGTCGTTTCCAGCGAGGCCAAAAGAAAATGCGTGCGCAAACGGTTGATATTCAGGCAGGCATGGGTCGCATCCTTTCCTCCCCGATTTTCCGGCCAGGCGGCAAGAAACTACTTGCCAAGGGCCATCTACTCCGCGAAGAGGACATCCGAATCCTTCAATCCGAAGGGCTGAGCTCCGTCTGGGTAGCGGAACTGGAGGAAGGAGAAATCGCTGAAGACGACGCGGTTTGCGGCGTCGCGGGTGAAATCGCCTGCGGCTGCTATGAAGCCCAACTCGCTCCCGGCGGACGCGCCAACCTGGTGGCAACGGAAAACTGTTGCGTACTGGTGGATGACGATCTTCTTCGTCAGGTGAACTGCACATCGGGTCTGGTGGTAGCGACGTCTCTCAATTTCAGCTTCGCGGTACCCGGCCAGCGAATCGCAACCATCAAGAGCGCGCCGTTCGCGGTTGGCCGCGACGAATACGACGGTTCTCTGAATATGCTCCGCGAGCGCGGACCGCTGATGCAGGCGCGTCCGGTGCGGCAGGCATCCGTAGCGGTGCTGTATTGCGATCCGTTGAACGGAGACCGCGCGCGGACGCTGTTCGAGCCGGTACTGCGCCAGAAGCTGGAGCGGTTCGGGGTGCGGACGCACGCGAGCGTAGCGGTCCTGGAAAATGAGGAGCATATTTCGCGGGGATTGCAGCATCTGCTGCGGCTGAAACCGGCGGTGATTCTCGTCGCTTCGACGACGGCTCCGGCGGGTCCGGACGACGCGGTGGGCCTTGCGATGGAAAAGATCGGGTGCCAGATCGAGCGCTTTCTGGCGCCGGTGGAACCCGGGAATCTGCTGTTGATGGGCTATCGGGACGAGACGCCGGTACTTTCGGCGCCGGGATGCTACCGGTCGCTCAAGCTGAACGTGATCGATCTGCTGCTGCCGCCGATGATGGCGCGGTATCGGGTGTCGAAGTGGGAAGTCGCGTGCCTTGGGCACGGCGGACTGCTTGCCTGATCAGGCGGTTTCGATTCCCCGGCGGCGCAGTTCTTCGCGAATCTGCGCAGCGGACTGGAACTGAACCGCGTCGATCCCCTGCTGCCGCGCGCCGAGCACGTATTCCTCGATATCGTCCGTGAAAAAGCATTCTTCGGGGCGGCAACCGGCCGCCTCGATTGCTTTCTGGTAAATGAGCGGCGAGGGTTTCATGGCGCCGACCTCATAGGACAATACGAAATCCCGGAAATGGCGCAAAATCGGATAGTTTTCGCGAATCATTTCAAAGTGAATGGCATTGGTGTTCGACAACAGTACCAGAGGCCGCTGCTGCGCGAGCGCCGCCATCATCGGTTCGGGTATGAGGGTTTCGGGCAGGAAGATGGAACTCCAGATGTCGCAGAATTCCTCATAGCTGGCCCGCAGATTCAAGTGTCCGCACAGTTGCGAAAAGAAATCGCGAGGCTCGACGCCGCCCGATTCGAAGCGCTGGACCAGGCCGGTGGGACGCAGCCGGGCCGGAATTTCGGCGGCCGGAAAATCGCAGAGTTTCTCGAGCCGGTTGTAACCGCGCTGAAAGTCGAAGGGCACGATGACGCGCCCGAGATCAAAGATAATGACTTTGGTCATTTTCGCCTGGCCAGGATTTACCTCGAACAAGCTTAGCGGAATGGCGCGGACGGGCCGCTTCAGCGAACCTTCAGCTTGCGATAATATCCTCGCCTAAACCAACGATCATGCGAAATACGCCCAAACTCTGTTTGCTGGCCGCGACCGCCCTTGCGCTCGCCGCGCCGCCTTCGTACCACGTGATCACGAAAATCAAGATCGGCGGCGCGGGCCGCTGGGATTACGCCTATGCCGACAGCGCGAACCACCGGCTGTATGTGTCGCACGCCACGCAGACGGAAGTTGTGGACACGGCGTCCGACAAACTGGTGGGAACCATTCCGAATACGCCCGGCGTGCACGGAATCGCAGTCGCGAACGACCTCGGAAAGGGGTTCACCAGCAACGGGCAGGCGAACAACGTCACGATCTTCGATTTGAAATCGATGAAGCCGACCGGAACCGTGAATACCGGCCAGAATCCGGATGCGATCATCTACGAGCCGGTGACGCACCATGTCTTTACGATGAACGGACGCAGCAGCGATTCGACCGCTTTCGATGCGAAGACCGGCGAAGTGGTGACCGCGTCGATTGCGCTTGGCGGCAAGCCGGAGTTCGCGCAGGTGGATGGCAAGGGGCACGTTTTCGTCAACCTGGAGGACAAAAACGAGATCATTACGATTGACGCGAAGGCGAATACGGTGACGAACCGGTACTCGATTGCGCCGTGCGACAGTCCAAGCGGCCTCGCGATCGACGGGAAGAAGGCGCGGCTCTATTCGGTGTGCGAGAACAAGCTGATGATCGTGAGCGAGCCGGCGGCGGGCAAGGTGCTGGCGTCGGTCCCGATCGGCGCGGGCGACGATGGCGTGGCGTTCGACGACGGCTACGCCTTTGCGGCGAACGGGCGCGACGGCACGATCACGATGGTGGGGGAAACGTCGCCCGGGAAATTCGAGGCGGTGGCGACCATCACGACGCAGACCAGCGCACGCACGATTACCGCCGACCAGAAGGCGCACAAGTTGTACCTGCCGGCCGCGCAGATCGCGCAGTCCGGAGGGGAAAAGAAGGGCCGGCCGCAGCCGGTTCCCGACAGCTTCGAGATCCTGGTGCTGGGGGGATAAGCGCCGCTAATTCGTGAGATCCGCGCCGGTCATTTTTTCAAGAATGGATGCCGGCGCGCGGCCGGGATCGGCCAGGCTCGAGCGCGAGACGATCACGGTCTGCTCAAGCGCAAGACGGCCGCCGAGTACCGCGTGTGGAACGACGTCGGTGAAAACCAGCCAGGTGGAGCCGGGCGGCAAATCGAAACGGTATTTCGGACAATTCTCCTGATAAGTCCCATTCGCCTTCATCCAGGCGTGCAGATGCAGCATGAATGCGTCGTACGGTGAGCGATCCACCACCGGCAGGCCGGCGGAGCGAAATGCCCGTTTCACGCCTCGCGCCAGGGAGTGAAACGGAGAGCGGGCGAGACGCACATAGTCCTCAAGACCCGCGTGATGCGCTTCGCGGCCGGCGAACTGCGCAAAAGGATCGCTGGTGAGCCATTCGCGCGCCTGTTCCGGATTCACGTTGGTAAAGCATCGCAGGATGAGATCGCCGAAAACGGGCCGGGTGGGAAACGCGTCCAGATGAAGCAGATCGTTGCGCTTGTTCAGCGGAAGCGCGCGGCCGCGCTCTTCAATGGACCGGAAGCTGGAATAATCCACCTTCCAGCCACGCGCGTAATCAGGAAGGATGCGGGCCATGAAAGAAAGGGCCAGTTTCGAATATTCGCGCATGGCCTCGCGGACGCGGTCCGCACTGTCCCCGCCGGCGAGCCCGGACACATTGTCGGCATTCGTTTTGTATGCGATGTTCTTGTGAATGCTTCGCGCGTCCTGGGTTGCGCCCGTGAGAACGTCGAGCACCGAAGCAGGGACGGAAAACTCACCGGGCGGAAAAAACAGAATGCCGCCATTCTCCAAAACAGTGCGAAAATCCGCGTCCGGACTGGCGGTAACGAAGTTCAATAGCCCAGTTTATCGCTTGTATTCTATAGTGGACATTTGCTTGAAATGCTCGAAGCCTCCGCGTTGAGCGATCCCGGCCAGATACGGCAGACGAACCAGGACACCTATCGGATTGTCCCTGAACTCGGATTGTATCTGCTTGCCGACGGCATGGGGGGAGCGCGCGGCGGCGAACGGGCGAGCCAGCTTGCGGTGGATTCGGTTGTGGAAATCCTCTCGGGATCGAACCATCGCGACGCCGCGGCTCTGCTGGGAGCGGTGGAGGAGGCGAACGAGCGCGTGCTGAGCGAGTCCATGCGGGACCCCCGGCTGGAGGGCATGGGCACGACGCTGGTGGCTGCGCTCGAAACCGGCGCGCATGATGTGGCGATCGCGAGCGTGGGAGACAGCCGGGCGTACCTGCTAAGCAACAACAGGCTGCGCGCGATTACCGAGGACCAGACGTGGGTGCAGGAAGTGGGGCGGAATCTCGGCCTCGATGAAGAAGCGCTGAAGAACCATCCGATGCGCCACGTACTGACCATGGCGGTGGGCGTGGGGACCGCGATTCGAATCCGGTATTATGCGGTGGAACTGGAGCAGAACGATCTGATGATGCTCTCGAGCGACGGCCTGCACGGCGTAGTACAGACCGAAGTGATCGAGAGAATACTGAACGACGATTCCAGTCTCGCCTCAAAATGCAAGGAACTGATAAATGCTGCTCACGCGGCCGGGAGCCCGGACAACATCACGGTGATCCTGATCCGGGCCCGGCAGCAAAACCCGGGAAGACTGCTTCCCTGAAGCTTCAGGCCGCCAGCGGTTCCTGCCGCAGCCATTCCTTGAGCGCTTCGCGGTGGAGGAGAATGCCCTTCCGTGAATACCGAAGATAGCCCTGGCGGCGGAACTGGTTCATGTAGTGCGTTACGATCTCGCGCGAAGTACCGACGTACTGCGAAAGCAATTCGTGCGTAAACGGAATCATCTGCACCGATCCATCTTCGGTCTGGTGGCCGAGACGTTCCGAGAAGCGGATCAAAGCGCGGGCGAGGCGGCGCGCGATGTTATCGACCGAGAAACTCTCGATGCGGCTGCCAAAATCCATCGAACGCTGCACGAGAAGCTGCAGGAGGGCGATGGCGAGTTTGGGGCGGCGGGTGGCAATCTCTTCGATTTCCGCCGTCGTCCAGGTCATGACCTTCGTGTTTTCGAGTGCAACGGCGATTTCAGTGCGCTGGGGCAACCCGAGAAAAGCGGACTCGCCGAAGAACTCGTCGGGCTGGTAGATATCGACCACAACCTGGCGGCCATCGTCCGCCATCCGGCAGACTTTGACCTTGCCATCAATCACCAGATAAATGCTGGTGGACGGCTGATCCTGACTGTAAATCGTCTGCCCTTTGCGATATTCAAGAATGGTGGAGCATGGAAGATGCGCTAAGGGATCCTCCAAGGCCTTTGGTTGCGGTGCAATTGCCGGACTAGTACCCACGATTACCTCCTATGATGACGTATCGATTTATACGAAGTTAACACACTCACGGTTTCGGGACGGAACTAAAACTCCTGGTCCGGTGTGCTTTCGGACAGGTTCGACGGTTCACTGGGCAAGTTGCATTCCATTTTGGCGTCATGTTTAAGACCAATGCTTAAGTCACTTCTTTTCTTTGGTTTGTACGGAGAGTCCCAGTACTCTGGAAGCGGTGAATACCTCGACCCAGGCAGGTACCTGGTAATTTCGCAAGCGTAATATCTTCCCTATGTCGAGGCCTCCACTACCGGTAGTAATCCCGTTACTGGCGTTCACTCTTTATGGAGCGGAATATCACGCTCCAGCGGGCCAACGGTATGCGGTTTCCGGAATGCGCGCCTCGATTCTCCCCGGGGGCAGGGTGCTGGAACCGGCGGGCGAGCAGATTCTGGTCG
Organism: Bryobacterales bacterium; assembly: GCA_027450225.1. Classification (GTDB taxonomy): domain Bacteria; phylum Acidobacteriota; class Terriglobia; order Bryobacterales; family Bryobacteraceae; genus BOG-234. The sequence goes on from DAIDJK010000100.1 coordinate 9,482, forward strand.
GCCCGGGTCCTTTCGGGCTCGCAGTGAGCGGGCGAGGGTCCATCGCGGTCGCGAATATCGGATATGAGCGATTCGGGGTGACGATCCTCGAGCCGGACAAAAAGGGCTGGCGGCAGCGGGACGTATGGGCGCGGACGCCGGGCAGCCACGCGCCGGAGCAGGCCGACCCGGACTGGAAGGGCGTTTTTTACGGCATCGCGTTCGCGGGCGAGCATTCGATCTGGGTGTGTGAGGGCGACTCCGGCCGGGTAAGGATGGTCGATGCGGATTCCGGCGAAACGCGGAAGGTGGTGGACCTGAACTCGGGCGGCTGGCAACACAGCTTCACGACGGACGTCGCCTGGGATGGGACGCGCAAACTGCTGTTCGTGCTCGATCAGGCCAATTTCCGGGTCGCGGTGATCGATGCGCGCCGCGGACGCGTGGCCGGCTCGGCGGCGGTAGGGAGAATGCCCTTTTCGATCGCGCTCTCGCCGGATGGCATGACGGCGTATGTCGCCAACGCGGGGGTCTTCCGGTATCAGCCGATCCCCGGGGTGACGCGGGAGAACGCGCTTACCAACGGCCTGCCCTTCCCCGCGTTCGGATTTCCGTCGCCGGAGAGCCTGCGGGGGGCGAAACGGGCGACGGCGGCGGGAATGGTGGACGCGCCGGCGCTGGGCGATCCGAACACGCGGGAATCGAATTCGCTTTGCGTGCTGGACGTGAAGGACCCGGCGCATATGGACGTTACGGCGTGGATCCGGACGGGGACGCCGTTCGGTCCGGCTGCCGCCGGGGGAAGCGCGCCCGCGGGAGTGCTCGCGACCGCCGAGCGGGTCTTCGTTTCGAACGCGCACGACGATTCGATCAGCGTGATCGACGCACACACGAACAAATTGCTGAAGGAACTTTCGCTCGCGCTGCCGGGACTCGAAAAACTGCGCGGCATTCTGCCGGCCGGCATGGCGTGGGACCCGGTGACGAAACGGCTTCTGGTGGCCGAGGCGGGCATCAACGCGGTTGCGGTGGTGGATGTGGACAAGCCAGCGATAGACGGCCTGATCCCAACCGGCTGGTTGCCAACACGCGTAGCCCTGGCGGGCGACCGCGTGTTCGTGACGAATGCGCGCGGCCAGGGGACGGGCCCGAACATGCGGCGGCCGCTGATGGAACTGGGTGAGACGCCATATCTGCACCGCGGCACGCTCTCCACGTTCGTGATGCCTGCGGACTCCGAGATGCCAAAACTGACCCAGACCGTATTGGAGGCCGGCGGACTGCTTCCCGACCCGGCGCGAAAGCCTGCCCCGTGGCCTGCCGGGATCAAATACGTGGTGCTGATCGTGAAAGAAAACCGGACGTTCGATGAAGTATTGGGGGACATAACCCGAGCGGCGAACGGCAAGGTGCAGGCCTTTCCGGATCTGGCGCGGTTCGCCGGTGAAGACGGCCGCGCCGACGGCCATAACCAGCAGTTCAGCCTGCAGCATGTGCCGGTAACGCCCAATCATCATGCGATCGCGAAACAGTGGGCGTTCAGCGACAATTTCTATGCCGATTCGGACGTAAGCGTGGACGGACACCACTGGCTGACGGGAGCGTATCCCGACCTGCTGACCGAAAGCGGGCTGCTGGCGGCATACGGTGGCCAGCGGAAGTTCGAGCTGACGGCGGAATCGCCCGGGCGGCTGCTGTTCGCGGGCTCGGATTCCTCAACGCATCCGGAGGAGCAGCCGGAAGCGGGCACGCTATGGCATCATCTGGCGCGCCACGGCGTCACGTTCCGCAATTTCGGGGAGGGATTCGAACTGGCGGGCGTGGCGGAGGACAAGGACGAAGAGCCGACCGGGGCGCGATTCCTGACGAATGTGCCGATGCCCGAACCGCTTTATGAAAACACATCCCGGGATTATCCGGGCTTCAACATGAATATTCCGGATCAGTATCGCGCGTCGCAGTTCATCGCGGAAATCAGGCGGCTGTATGAGAACGGCGGCAAACCTTTTCCGCGCTTCCTCTATATTCATCTGCCGGACGACCATATGGCGCCGCCGAGGCCGGAGGATGGTTATCCCTATGGAGCTTCGTATGTGGAGGACAACGATCTGGCGCTGGGGCGGATTCTGGAGTTCCTCTCGCATACGCCGTGGTGGCGCGAGATGCAGGTGTTCGTGACCGAAGACGATGCGCAGGGCGGGCTGGATCATGTGGATGCGCATCGTACCGTGCTGCTGGCGGCGGGACCGTGGGTGAATCGCGATTACTGCTCCCATACGAATACGAGCTTTCCGGGACTGCTGAAGACGATCTTCGGGTTGCTGGGCCTGCCGCCGCTGAATCTTTTCGACGCCACCGCGACAGACCTGAGAGATCTGTTCACCAACCAGCCCGACTACACGCCTTATGTGGCAAGAATGCCCGACAGGAAGGTGTTCGATCCGGCCACCGTTAAGTTCGGGAAGGGGAAAAGCGTGCAGATGGACCAGCCGTTTTAGCTGGCCTCCTCTCAGCACGAAGGGTACGCAGCAATCTGCACACGTACAGCCCGTACCACTCAAACGATCGAGTGAATTGCGCCTGCGGCAAAGCACCTGGAAAACAGACGCTGGTGGGACAATTCCAACAAGGCTTGCTTATGGATCATAACGGCTTCATGCCCCACGGCTATTGCCTGCACTGGGACATTCCACTCATTCTGATCTACGTTATTACCGACGGACTTGTCGCGCTCTCGTATTATTCGATCCCGGCTGCGCTGTTTCTGGTCGCGTTCAAGAAACGCCAGACTGTGCCGCTGCAGCCACTTCTGGTTCTGTTCGGACTCTTCATCGCGTTCTGCGGTGGCGGGCACGCGATCGATATCGTATCGCTCTGGAAGCCGATCTACTGGGTAAAGGGCATCTGGAACATCGGGACGGCGAGCACGTCGATGATCACCGCCATTGTGCTGTTCCCAAAGGTGCTCGAATTCGTTCGCATGCCGGAAACAACGGCGCGGCTGGAGCGCGAGAGAGACGAACTGCAGGAAGAGCAGACGCTGCTTCGAGCCGTGCTCGATTCGACTTTGGAAGGCATTGTCCTTGCCGATGGCGGAGGCAGGACACTGCTTCACAACACGGCTGCATCGCGCATTCTCGGCGCGGACGCGGGAGTGGCGCCGCGCGTGGACTGGCCCGGACACAAGGCGGTGGATGAGGACGTGGCGCGGCTCCCGAACGGGCGCATCGTGGAACGTTTCACACGCGAAGTCCCGCGTTATGGGCAGCTTTACGTGCTGCGTGACATCACCGAGCGGCGCGCAGCGGAAGAGCAGCGTGTGCGGCTGGAACGAATCATCCAGACGATGACGCAGGGATTCGCGATCGTATCCGCGTCCGGCGGCGCGATCATGGCCACCAATCCGAGCTTTGACGAAATGCATGGCCGGCGCGCGGGCGAGTTGATTGGCCGAAGGTTCGAAACGCTGCTCGACGGATCACGCGAAGAGGCGGCCGTGGCGGCGAAAGAGATTGTTGCGCACGCCATCCAGGAAGGCGGCTGGGAAGGCGACATCCATTCGCGGCGCGCGGACGGAGCCGCCTTTATCGGCCACGCGCGCATCAATCTGCATGAGGATGGCGAGACGGAACTGCTGAGCGTGATCGAGGTGGACGTAACCGAGCAGAAGCGCCTCGAAGAAGAAGCGAAGCGCTTCCAGACGAAAATGCTGGAAACCGCGAAACTGGAAAGCGTAGGCGTGCTGGCGGGCGGGATTGCGCACGACTTCAACAACATCCTGACGGGCATTCTGGGCAGCGCCAGTCTCGTGTACGACCAGCTTTCGCCATCGAGTCCGCTGCGCGCGCGCGTGAACGACGTGGTGAAGGCGAGCGAGCGCGCCGCTGAACTGACCCGGCAACTGCTGGCGTATGCGGGAAAGGGCAGATTCCTGATCGAGAACGTGGAAGTGAGCGCGCTGGTACGGGAGATCGCGAGGCTGGTGCGGCTGACCATTCCCAAGAATGTGCAGGTGATGGTTCAACCTTCAAACGCGATCGAAATCGAAGGCGATCGCGGACAACTGCATCAGCTGATCATGAACCTGATCATCAACGGCGCGGAGGCGATCGGAGACGCGCGGCCGGGACAAGTCACCATTACTACGGCGGAGGAGCGCCTGGACGCCGAGAGCATTCGTGCGCTGTTCGGGCACGAACCGCTGGAACCGGGCGACTACGTGGTGATCGAAGTGGCCGACGATGGCTCCGGCATGAGCCGGGAGACAATTTCGCATATCTTCGAGCCTTTCTTCACGACCAAGTTCACGGGACGGGGACTCGGGCTTGCGGCGGCTCTGGGAATCGTGCGGGGACATCGCGGCGGGCTGAAGGTATATAGCGAACTGGGATTGGGAACAACGTTCCGCGTCTATCTGCCGGTTGCCGCTGCGGGCGCGCAACATACGGCGCCGCCGCGCGAATCGAGGGCGAACGATCTCAATGGCGCAGGAACGGTACTGATCGTGGACGATGAGGAAGCGGTCCGAAGCACTGCTCGAAACACGCTTGAATTCTACGGTTATCGCGTGCTCGAAGCAGAAAACGGGAGGCGCGGCGTAGAGTTGTTTTCCGAGAACCGCGGCCGAGTGTCTATGATCCTACTGGACCTGACTATGCCTGTGATGGGCGGAGAAGAAGCGCTGCGCCGGATTCGCGAAATCGATCCGCGCATTCCGGTTGTGCTGTCGAGCGGATTCAACGAAAGCGAAGCGCTGCGGCGATTCGAAACGGCCAGCCTGGCCGGCTTTCTGCAAAAGCCTTACACGTCTTCGAAGCTGGCGGAAAAAGTACGCGACGCGATGCCAAGGCCTTCACGCACCGGACCGCAGCCGGTCTGAGGCCGCCGGTTTGGAATGGCTAATTCGCCAGAACTTCGAAGCTGTCGCCGCCGCAGATGCGGACGAGTTCGGACTTGAATTCCTTGTCGGGACGCACCTTCGAAGGCACGTCAAGAATAACCGAGAAATCCCTGGAAGATTCAATGCGGAGGCGAACCTGCGTTTCGCCAGGTTTGCGGTCGAACAGGCTCCGCAGTTCGGAAGCGCGGTCGCCGCCGTTGCGCCCGACGAAGACCTTGATGCTGATAAGGCTGGGCAGATTCACGCGTACGACGTCGAGCGGCGTAATCTCCTGAACGGAGACTTTGGTGGGGTTGCCTTCTTCAGGGAGCGCCGTGCCGCGAATGAGAACGGCTTTGTCCTCTTCGAGCGATGAGGCGAGACGTTCGTATTGCGTGGTAAAGACCATGCCGTCTATGCTGCCGCTGCGGTCTTCGATCTGAAAAGACGCCCAGGGCTTGCCTTCGCGATTTCGACGCCTCTGAATGCCGCTGATAACGCCGCAGAGCGCCACCTCGGCGCCCTTTTCGAGGCCTTCGAGCCTGCTCGAATCGTGTGTGGCGACCTCGCAGATCTTGTCCTCGTAGCTATCGAGCGGATGGCCGGTAACGTAAAAGCCGAGCATCTCCTTTTCGCCCTGGAGCTTTTCACGGAGCGTCCAGTCACTGGCCTTGGGAAGAGTGGGTTCGGGGTGCTCGCCGGCAGCCATGCCGAACAGACCGCCCTGGCCCGAAATAAGGTCGTTCTGCGCGCGCGCGCCTGCCTCCATGGCGCCATCGAGCGCGAGCAGAAGCTGCGCGCGAGTGCCTTCGAGCGAATCCATGGCGCCCGCGCGCACCAGGCTTTCCATCACCCGGCGATTGATGGAACCGAGATCGGCGTGTTCGCAGAAATGATAAATCGACCGGAAGCGGCCGACTTCATTTCGAGCTTTGATGATGGCTTCCACCGCATTCTGGCCGACGTTCTTGACGGCGCCGAGACCGAAGCGAATGGCGTCGCCCTTGTCGTCACGGACCGGCGTGAAGTTCCACGCGCTGGCGTTCACATCGGGCGGCAGCACGCGAATACTCATATCGCGGCATTCGTTGATGTACTTGACTACTTTCGCGACATTGCCGGTTTCCGACGTGAGCAGCGCGGCCATGAAATCGACCGGGTAATGGGCCTTGAGATAAGCCGTGACGAAGGCGAGATAGGCGTAAGCGGCGGAATGCGACTTATTGAAGCCGTAACCCGCAAACTGTTCCATCAGATCGAATATCTTTTCGACCCTCTTCTGCGGGAAGTTGCGCGCAAGCGCTCCTTTGACGAATCGCTCGCGCTGCTTCGCCATTTCCTCCGCCTTCTTCTTGCCCATGGCGCGGCGGAGCAGGTCCGCGTCGCCGAGCGAATAGCCCGCGATGCGGCTCGAGATCTGCATCACCTGCTCCTGGTAGAGGATCACGCCGTAGGTTTCCTCGAGCAGTTCGCGAAGCTCGGGCAGGTCGTAAACGATGGCTTTGCGGCCGTGCTTGCGCTCGATGAAGTCGTCGAGCATGCCGCCCTGAATCGGCCCCGGGCGGTAGAGAGCATTGAGCGCGGTGAGGTCTTCAATGCGGCTCGGCTGGTAGCGGCGAAGAATATCGCGCATTCCGCCGGATTCGAACTGGAAAACTCCGCTCGTGTACCCCTTGCAGAAGATTTCGTAGGCGGCGGGATCGTCCAGCGGGAGTTCTTCGAGTACGAGCCGCTTCGCGTGGCGCTTCTCGATAAGATTCAGCGCATCGTCGATCAGCGTAAGGGTGGTGAGACCGAGGAAGTCCATCTTGAGAAGCTGCAGCTTCTCGAGACCGGACATATCGTACTGGGTGACGATTTCCTCCCGGTTCGTGCGGGAAAGCGGCACGAGACTCTTCAGCGGCTCAGGCGAGATGACAACGCCGGCCGCGTGCACAGATGAATTGCGCGCCAGGCCTTCCAGACGCAGCGCGACATCGAGCACTTCTTTCACGCGTGGATCCTTGCGGGAAAGTTCGTCAAACCCGGGTTCGGCGGCGATGGCGTCCTTCAGCTTGATATTGAGAACGTTCGGCACCAGCTTGGTAATACGATCCACATCGCCGAAGCTCATATCGAGCACGCGGCCCACGTCCTTGATCGCCGCTTTTGCTCCAAGCGTATTGAACGTGATGATCTGGGCGACCTGCTCACGCCCATATTTCTCGGTGACGTACTGAATCACTTCGCCGCGGCGGTTCATGCAGAAATCGACGTCGATATCCGGCATGCTGACGCGTTCGGGATTGAGGAAGCGCTCGAAGAGCAGGCCGTACTGAAGCGGGTCGATGTCGGTGATGGACATTGCATAGCCGACCAGACTTCCGGCGGCCGAACCACGGCCAGGGCCGACAGGGATGCCTTTCGATTTGGCGAAACGGATGAAGTCCCAGACGATGAGGAAATAGCCGGAGAACTTCATCTTCTGGATCATCTCGATTTCGCGGTCGAGGCGCTCCACATAATCGGCAAGGTCGTGCTTGAGGTGGCCCGATGCCCTCAGGGCTTCGAGGCGTGGACGCCGTTTCTCGAAACCCTGACGAGCCACGTAGGCGAAGTAAGAGTCCGTGGTGTGCTCGGCCGGAATATCGAAACGCGGGAAAGGGTCCTTGATCTTGTCGAGTCTGACTTCGCAGCGCTGCGCGATCTCCCAGGGCCGATTGACGGCGTCTTCGAGTTCGCCGAACAGCGCCATCATTTCATCGCGCGTCTTGAGATAGAACTCCGGATGATCCCAGTGCATGCGGTTGGGATCGCTCATGGTCTTGCCCGTCTGGATGCACATCAGGATCTCGTGGGCGCGGGCGTCTTCGCGGCGGAGATAGTGGGAGTCGTTGGTGGCGACGAGTGGGATGCCGGTTTCGATCGAAAGCCGGTTTACCTGCGGCGTCAGTCTCTTGTCCTGCTCGAGACCGTGATCCTGAACTTCGAGGAAGAAATTATCTTTGCCAAAGATCTCACGATAGGAATAGGCGAGGCGTCTGGCGTCTTCGTACTTGTCGGCCAGTATGGTCTCGTTGAGATCGCCGCGGAGACAGGCGGAAAGGCAGATGAGGCCTTTCGAATGCTGCGCCAGCAGATCCTTGTCGATGCGCGGCTTGTAATAGAAGCCTTCGAGAAAGGCCGTCGAGACCAGATTGATGAGGTTGCGGTAGCCGTCCTGGTTTTCGCAGAGCAGGACGAGGTGGTTGTAGCGGTCGGTATCCGAACGCGTACGCATGCCCTGCCGGGAAACGTAGACCTCACAGCCGATGACGGGTCGAATGCCTGCGGCTTTGGCGGAATTGTAAAACTGGACGGCGCCAAACAGATTGCCGTGGTCAGTCATGCCGACGGCGGGCATGTTCTGCGCCGCGGCGATTTTCATAAGCTGGTCGATCTCGCAGGCGCCATCGAGCAGCGAATAGTCGGTGTGGTTGTGGAGGTGTACGAACGGAATTTCGGCCATAGTACGGGCGCGCCGCGTATTGACGCAGCGCTGGTCGGGGGAGAACTTTATTTTATCGAAGCGAACGAGAAACGGGGGAGACAACAAAAAAAGCCGGAAGGCCTTGCGGCCTCCCGGCGGATCAGGTGTTGGAGAATGGAAAAGCTACTCTTCTTTGGCGTTCGGATTGGCAGCCTTGCGTGCCGCCTTCATCTTGATCGTGTCCAGGTTCTTCTGCACCCAGCTGTCCGCTTCCTTGATGTCGGACTGGTATTGTTCCTTGCTGTCGTCCAGATCGGCGCGATAACGTATCAGCAAGTTGGCGTAGGCCATGGCGTTCTCATATTCGGGATCGATCTGAAGAGCTTTCTTTTCATCGTCGATACCATCCGTGAGAGGCTGCCAAAATTTCGCTTTCAACTGCTCGCGAACCTTGGGATCCTTCAGCGGACCAGGATCTTCCGGCTTCATCCCGAGCTGATTGCGCGCTTCGCGGTCCGGCTGGATGAAATCCGTCCAAGCGATAACGCCCAGCGTGTAATAGGCTTCCTTGTTCTTCGGGTCAAGCTGAATGACTTTGTGCTCCCAGTTGGCCGCGTTGGGGAAGTCCTTTTGCTGATAATAGAGATTCGCGATCGACTGGGTCGCCAGCAGCTTATATTGCGGGTCCGGGTTGCTCGAGAGAACCGTCTCGAACTCTTTCATGGCCGCGTCCGCGAACTTCTTGTTGTCCGGCGTATCGCTTCCCGGCACGTACTGCTGCACGTACGCGGTCGCGAGATAGACTCGCGCAGCCGGCAAATCCGGATCCTGGTCGATGGCGGTCTTGAAGTGGTCCGCCGCCTGAGAGTAGTTCCCGGCCTTGAAGGCGATGACACCCTGGTTGAGGTTGTCACGAGCCTTCAGCTTGTTGCAGCCGGTAGCCAGGACGGCGGCGCCGATCACGCCGCCGGCGAGGAGAATCGTTCGAATGTGGCGCATCGAATTCGCCCCCATTACTGGCCGGCCTCCACTTTGGGAGTCATCAGACCTACTTTGTCGATTCCAGCCGCATGCGCGATATCGATTGCGTGGGCAATCGTCTGGAATTCGAGATCGGGATCGCCCTTCACGAATACGACTTTCTCGGCGCGCGTCTTGAAAATGTCGACGAGACGGTCTTCGAGTTTGGGCCAGCTCGAGTCTTCCTGATTGATCTTCACGTTGCCAGCTTTATCGATGACGATGACGACGGTACGGTCATCGGCCTGATTCTGCTGCTGGTTGGGCGGAGGCGGCTGGGGCGCGAGGGTATCAAGCCCATGCGGCGTTACCGGCGAAATCGCCATGAAGATGATCAGCAGCACGAGCAGAATGTCAATCATCGGCGTCATGTTAATGCTCGCCTGCGGGCCGCTGCCAGACCCGCCCACTGCCATTGCCATAGCTGTCGCTCCTTAGCTTTCTGTCCTGATTGTCACTGCTGCTCGCCTTAGAGCCCGCCACCCGCCTGGCCGGGGAGCTTTCTTCCCTGTGGGATTTCCTCGGTCAGAAGGCCAAGCTCATCCACGCCACCGGCGCGGAGGTTATCAACCACGTCTTCCACCTTCGAATACTTGGCGCGCGCGTCGGCTTTGATGTAAACCAGCTTACTCGGCCTGCCGGAAAGCAGATCTTTCACTTTCGGCGCGAGTTCACCCGCATCGACCCTCTGCAATCCCGGGCTCAGGAATACCTGGCCATCCCGGGTAATCGCGACGATCACCGCATCTTCTTTGTCCGCGTCGGGCATCGACACCGGATTTCGCGTTTCGGCGAGCGTCACGGGGATGCTTTTCGAGAGCATCGGCGTGATGACCATGAAGATGATCAGCACGACGAGCATCACGTCCACCATCGGGGTGACGTTGATATCCGATACCGGAGGCGGAGCTTTTTTGAGCTTCATTCTGAATCTCCTTGGGCCGGGAGAAATCCGCTGCGGCGAACCGGGCGGCCCGCCGCGCGCGAACAATCAACTCGCCAGCTGCTTACTCTTGCCTCTGCTTACTTGCGAACGCCGGCTCTCGCCTGAGTGCGCTTCAGGAAGTAGTCGACCAGTTCCGAGCTCGAGTTCCCCATCTCCACGTCAAACGCATCAATGCGGCCGGTGAAGTAGTTGAACATCCAGACGGCGGGAACCGCGACGAACAGACCGATAGCCGTGGTGACGAGAGCTTCCGAAATACCGCCGGCGATCGCGCCGATACCGGGCGTCTTCTGCGCAGCCATCGTCTTGAACGCGTTAATGATGCCGACGACCGTACCGAACAGACCGACGAACGGCGCCGTGGAACCGATGGTGGCGAGGGCGCTGACGCCGCGTTTCAGTTCGGCGTGTACGATCGCTTCGGCGCGTTCGAGAGCGCGCTTGGAAGCCTCGATCTCCTCACCGGAGATTTCCGACGCGCCCTGATGGGCCTGAAATTCCTGAAGACCAGCGACAACAACCTTGGCCAAATGGCTCTTTTTGTAACGATCGGCGATCTTGATCGCTTCATCGAGCTTGCCTTCACGCAGCGCGCCGGCGACGGCCGGAGCGAATTGCCGGCTTTGCTTGCGGGCGGCGTTGTAGGCCATGATGCGGTCGATCATGACGCCGATCGACCACGCGGACATCAGGAACATGACGATGACAACACACTTGGCGAGCGTTCCCATCTGTTCCCAGAGATGGCGGAAATCCCAGCCGGGCGCTCCGGCTTCCTGCAAAAGCATGAACGCCCATACCTGCATCTGTAAAAGCATTTTTGTGTTCTTCTCCTGCGAGTTGATTTAAATGAGACTGACCAGGGCGCTCGACACTACTGACTCAGAGTGAAGTTGACGTCGATGGTCGTGATTACTTCCACGGGGTCGCCGTTCAGAAGCGTCGGCTTGTACTGCCACTGCTTAACCGCTTCGAGCGCAGCGTTCACCAGCAATGGAGGACCGCTGATAACGTGCAAATTCTGAATGGTGCCGTCCTTGGCGATGACTGCTTCGAACTTCACCGTACCCTGCACGCGAGCCGCTTTCGCCAGCGGCGGATAGACCGGCCGGACCTGACGGATCAGGTTCGCCTGCTGAACATTTCCGCCGACGCGAATGGACTGGGGAGCCTTCGGCTTGGGTGGCGGGGGCGGAGGAGGCGGAGCCGCGGATGGCAACCCGCCAAGGATGCCGCCAAGAACTCCACCGGCCGTGCCGCCAGGCACGCCACCGGGTACGCCACCGACCACACCCACGTTCTGCGGAAGATCCTCTTCCTGGATCATCTTGACTTCTTTGGGAATGGTCTTCGGCGCGACAAGCTTGTCCATTACGAACTGCTTGGGAATAACCTTCACCACTTTCACCGCCTGCGCCGGCGGGGGCGGAGGCGGTGGCGGCGGCGGAGGCGGCGCCACGAGGAACGTGGACAGCTGCGCCTGCGGCAACGCGTCGAAATAGATCAAAGGAATGATGACGGCGATCGCGATCAGGATGATCTGAATCGTGAAAGACAGGAGGATCGTGTATGGCCTTTTTGTCTTTCCGACCCCGTCTACGAAAGTCTGCTCGAACATTTCTACCCTCTCTAAGAACCGCGCCCGTTGCCGAACGCGCCTTCGGCCTCAAGTGCCGGACCGGGCGCAAACCCGGCTTAAAACTGCGCTCCGGACTTCGAGGATCCTGAAGCGCACCATCTCGGAGCTGCCAGTTTGCGGCAGCCCGCCAAACCACCGGAGCCGCTTCGTCGCGGCCCATTCTCACGACATGCCGCTCAGCGAGCGACTTTTACAGACCCTCTGGAACCCTGCTGCTTGACCCCGCCGGCTGCGGCCCTCGGTGAAGGGGCGGCCACGGCAGGAGCCGTCTTCCTGCGCTTGTCCGAAAAGTTATGCCAGAAGAGCACGATCGGACTCGCGACGAACACGGAAGAATACGTCCCGATAATAATACCTACAACCAGCGCAAACGAAAACCCGTGCAGCACCGGCCCGCCGAACAAAAACAGGGCCAGCACCGTCAGAAACGTCAACCCCGACGTCATCACCGTCCGGCTCAGCGTCTGGTTGACGCTGCGGTTGATTACCTCGCCGAGCGGCTCCCGCCGGTTCATCCGCAGATTCTCGCGGATGCGATCGAAGATGACGATCGTATCATTCATCGAATAGCCAACCAAAGTCAGCAGCGCGGCAATCACGGTGAGCGTGATCTCCTTGTTCAGCAGAGAGAACAAGCCTATCGTGATAATCGTGTCGTGAAACACAGCGATCACCGCGCCCACGCCATAAATCCATTCGAACCGGAACCAGATATATACCAGCATTCCGGCGAGCGCAAGTAAAGTTGCGTTTATGGCCTGGTGGCGCAGATCGGCCCCGACCTTTGGCCCCACGCTTTCAAAGTTCCGCGACGCCGTGTAAGGCGCCGCGTAGCATTCCTGGGAGATGACACTCATCACCTGCGGGGTTACGCCGGGGACCGAACGCAGATCGTCGATGTTGCGGACCAGACCGCCGTTCCTGTCGCGGAACGCAGCGATGGACGCGCCAAGCTGATCCACCTGCTGGTCCGAGAGTGGAACACCCGCCTTCGCCAGCGGATCCCGCAGACGATTGGCGATATCCGCAGCGCTCGCATTGTTCAGATCCAGCTTGCCGCTGCCCGGCTGTCCGTAAGCCTTTGCCAGAGTCGCAAGGATGATATCCCGGTTGCGCGCCAGCTGCGCTTCGTCCGAACCCGCGGCGCCAATTTCCACTTCGTTCGAGCCATTCTCGAGCGAGCCGTTTTCGAAATTCTCCACGCTGGGAGGCGCCGGCAAAGACTTCGACAACACCGAGCGAATCTGCTCGAGGTTCGGCGCCTGTGCGAATTTCACGGTCATCAACATGCCGCCCTTGAACTCAATGCCGTACCGCGGACCGCCCTTCGCGATGAGACTTCCAATGCCAAGCAGGCTCAGAACGAGCGAGGCGCCGATGAACGGCCATTTCCACCTGAGGAAATCGAAATTAGTGTTCTTGAATAATTCCATTGATCACTGCCCGCCCGTTTCACCGGGCTGAACGGTGCCATACGCTAAATGACACCGCTCCGTAAGAGATTGTTCCCGAGTTGCGCGTGAGAAAGCTGACATGGCGAAATTTCCCGCTCAGATGCTGAGGTGAACCATTTGGCGGCGCCTCGAAAGCTCCCAGTCGAAGATCACGCGCGACACCCACACTGCCGTGAAAACGTTGGCAAAAAGACCGATCACCAGCGTCACCGCGAATCCCCGTACCGGACCGGTGCCGAACAGGAAGAGAAAAAGGCACGAAACAATCGTGGTGACGTGAGTGTCCACGATGGTCCACCAGGCCTTCCCGAATCCGGCATCCACGGCGGCCGGGATGGTCTTTCCGGCGCGCAGTTCCTCGCGAATACGTTCGAATATCAGGACATTGGAATCGACCGCCATACCGACGGTCAGAATGATGCCCGCAATGCCCGGCAACGTCAGCGTTGCATGAAAATAGCAGAGCGCCGCCATCAGAATGACGGTGTTCAGAATCAGCGCCAGCACTGCGTTCACGCCCGCCGCCTTGTAGTAGACGAGCATGACTATCACTACCGCGATCAGCCCCGCGATTGCGGCGTAGATACCTTCGCGAATCGAATCCGCGCCGAGTGATGGCCCGATCGTTCTCTCCTGCAGGTACTTGATCCCGGCCGGCAGAGCTCCGGTTTTGAGCACGATCGCCAGGTTCTCCGATTCCTGCTCGCTGCCGAGGCCATTGATCCGGCCCTGATCGCTGATCGTGTTCTGGATCGTCGCGACGCTCTGGATCTGGTTATCCAGCACCACCGCCAGCCGGTTGCCGATGTTCGCGGATGTGTACTTCTCAAAACGCCTCGCGCCGTCCTGCGACAGCGAAAAGGACGTCTCCCAGCGGCCAGGCATGTCCGGATCCGTCTCCGGGCGCGCGTTGCGCATATCCTGCCCGGTGATCACCGGCGTTCGGCCCACCAGATACCAGCCGCCGGAACCGTTGCCGATGCCTGCCGGCCACTCGAGCACCTGCGTATTGATGGGAAGAATGCCGCCCTTCGACGCGAGCGCCTCCTCCTGCGTCTTGAACGGCCCTTCGAGCACGTTCGTGATCTTGAGCTGCGCGGTGGTGCCAATCAACTGTTTCACGCTGGCCAGATCCGAGACACCGGGCAGCTCGACCAGAATTTCGGACTGCGTCACCGGATCGCCGTGCTCCTGAATCGTCGGCTCCGTGAGGCCCAAAGCGTTCACGCGCCGTTCGATCGTATCCACGGACTGCTGCACCGTATTGCGTTTGAGGTCCAGCAGCGCGGTCTGCGTCATGTTCATCTTGTAGTCGTTCCCGTTCACCGGACTGAGCGTCCACTCCGGGAATTTTTCGGCTACCAGATTGCGAAACTGCGATGTTTTCGACGGATCGATGCCGTGAATGTTCACCTGAATCGAATTCGTTTCCTGAATCGACTGCGGATCGTTCCGGTCCATGCCGCTGAAGCCGATGCCCGCGTTCTTCAGGTAATCGCGAAGCGCCTCGATCACCTGATCGGCCGCGGTTTTCGCCGCGTCCTGCGTTTCCACCTGCAGCACCAGATGGCTTCCGCCCTTCAAATCGAGACCAAGACTGATATTGTGCGCGAGATTGTTTTTCAATTGCGCCGCGGAGGTGGGGAATCCGAAGATTCCAAAGAGGCAGACCAGAACGGTCGCGACAATCACAACCGTTTTGATCATGAGATTCCGTTGCATTTCGAATTGTGCCTTCCGACGAGTAAGTCTACTTCGAGCCTTCGGGGTTGACTACGGTGCTGACGGCAGAGCGGGCAAACTGCAGCTTGAGGTTATCCGGCTTGACTCTGAGAACTATTGTGTCACCATCCACGGCAGTCACCGTGCCCATAATGCCGCCGGAGGTCAGCACCGTATCGCCTGCCTTGAGCGCACTAATCATCTGCTGCTGCCGCTTTTTCTGCCGCTGCATGGGCATAAACAGCAGAAAATAGAAAACGACGGCGATAAGAACGTAAGGGGCGAACAGCGCGATCGGATTGGATGGCCCCTGACTCTGCTGGAGCAGAAAAAAGGATAGAAACACTTTAAAAGTTCTCGGGGGTGTCCGAAACGGCAGACAGGCTGCGCCGCTCCCGAACAGCACGGAGATAGTGGGGGAATTGACCCAATAGGATAGACTGCCTGATCTCCCTCATGATGTCAAGGTAGCGCTGCAGATTATGCCGCGTCGCCAGCGACGCGAACAGGATTTCCCCGGCCTGAAACAAGTGACGCAAATAGGCCCTCGAGTGGTTTCGGCAGGTGTAGCACTTGCAGTTCGGGTCGAGCGGACGCGGATCGTCGCGATTGGCGGCGTGCTTGATCACCACGCGGCCCTCGGAAGTGAACAGCCATCCGTTACGGGCATTACGAGTCGGCAGAACGCAGTCCATCATATCGATGCCGCGCGCCACGTACTCGGCCAGCTCGTCCGGCATGCCCACGCCCATGGCATACCGGGGGCGGTCGCGCGGCAGGATCGGCTCGGTTGCTTCCACCATCTCCATGCTGAGCGGCCGCGGCTCGCCGACCGAAAGGCCTCCCACTGCAAATCCATCGGCATCCAGTTCCACCAGGCGCTCGGCGCACTCGCGGCGAAGGTCAGGGAAGAAAGAGCCTTGCACGATGGGAAACAGCGCCTGCCGCCGCGGATGGGTTTCGATCCGCATCCGGTAGTGGTCGAACGCTTCGCGCGCCCACCGCACCGTTCGATCCATCGCCGCCCGCGCCGATTCGTGGCTCACCGGATACGGTGGACACTCGTCGAGAACCATCATGATGTCGCTGCCCAGCGCGAGCTGTACGTCGACCGTCGAACACGGCGTGAAGCGATGGCTCGAGCCGTCGAGGTGCGATTGAAAAGTGACGCCCCCGTCCGTGATCCGGCGGAGTTCGGACAAGCTGAAGACCTGGAAGCCGCCCGAATCGGTCAGGATCGCGCCCGGCCAGTTCATAAAAGAATGCAGGCCGCCCAGGCGCTCGATCAATTCGTGTCCGGGCCGGAGATAAAGATGATATGTGTTCGCCAGGATAATCGGCGCGTGCAGGTCGTCTGAAAGATCACGCTGCGTCAGACCTTTCACCGTCGCCTGGGTCCCCACGGGCATGAAGATTGGAGTGGGGATATCACCATGGGCCGTGTGGAGTATTCCGGCCCGGGCGCGCGTCTCCGGGCACTCGGCCTCGAGCGTGAACGAAATCTGGCGAAGCAATCCTGATTGTATGAGGCCGGGCAGAAACGGCCGCCCGCGCGCCCTACCGCCGTCACGTTTTAGACCGGTATATCTCCTGGATTAACGTCTGAAATACAGAGATTTTCTTCCCCTGTTGCTACTCTTTCGTTGCTTGCGCACAACGGCGCCGGAGCCGTTTTGCGCGATCACGAGGAAATTCATGACCGAAGCGGACAAACGCAAAGCGATCGATCTGGCCCTGGTGGCGATGGACAAGCAGTTCGGCAAGGGAGCGGTTCTGCGGCTTGGCGCCAACAACGTCCAGCCGGTTTCCGTCATCTCATCCGGATGCCTGTCTCTCGACGCCGCACTCGGCGTCGGCGGCTTTCCCCGCGGACGCGTGGTCGAGATCTTCGGCCCGGAGTCCTCGGGAAAAACCACTCTCGCGCTGCAGGTGATCGCCCAGGCTCAGAAAGCGGGCGGCTCGGCCGGTTTCGTCGATGCCGAGCACGCGCTCGATCCGGTTTATGCCCGCAAGCTCGGCGTCGATATCGATAATCTTCTTGTCTCGCAGCCGGACAGCGGCGAACAGGCGCTCGAGATCACCGCGGCTCTTGTGCAATGCGCAGCGATCGATGTGATTGTCGTCGATTCCGTGGCGGCGCTCGTCCCCAAAGCCGAACTGGAAGGCGAAATGGGCGATAACCACGTCGGCCTGCATGCCCGCCTCATGTCCCAGGCGCTTCGCAAACTCACCGGCGTCACGGCCCGCACCAACACCTGTCTCATTTTCATCAACCAGGTGCGCGAAAAAATCGGCGTGATGTTCGGAAATCCCGAAACCACCACGGGCGGCCGCGCACTGAAATTCTATTCATCGATTCGCGCCGAAGTACGCCGAATTTCCGCCATCAAAGACGGCGAAACCGTCACCGGCAACCGGACACGCGTCAAAGTGGTGAAGAACAAGGTCGCTTCCCCATTCCGCGAAGCCGAATTCGATATCCTCTACGGCGAAGGCGCCTCACGGGAAGGCGATCTGATCGATCTCGGCGTCGCCAAAAATCTGCTGGAAAAATCCGGCTCCTGGTTCAGTTACAAAGGCGAGCGAGTGGGCCAGGGTCGCGAAAACGCGCGCCTGTACCTGAAGGAACACGCCGAAGTCGCCGAAAGGCTGGAAAAGGATCTCCGTGCCGCGCTCGGCATCACCGCCGCGCCGCGCGCCGCATAGCCGTCCTCAGGCTCCGGATTCGGCAATGTCGCCTCCGAGCGTAAAGTAAAAAGCCGCGCCCTTCTCCTGCTCGCTCTCGGCCCAGACGCGGCCGCCGTGCCGTCGGATGATCCTCGCCACAGTCGCGAGACCGATCCCCGTCCCTGGAAATTCCGTGTCCCGGTGGAGGCGCTGGAACGGCGCGAACAGTCGATGTGAGTACGCCGGATCGAAGCCGGCGCCGTTATCCCGCACCACCCACGCTGCGCCATCGGCCGCGCGCGCCCGCTCGAACTCGATCGACGCTTCGGCTTTCTTCCCCGTATACTTCCACGCATTGCCCAGCAGGTTCTCGAGCACGATGCGAATCAGCCTGGCATCGCCGAACGCCACCATCCCGGGCTCGATTCGCACTTCCGCGCTGCGCCCAGGCTCCTGGCGCCGAAGATTCTCCACCACTTCCCGAGCAATCGATGTCAGGTCGATCTTCCGCGGTTCGATGGGCTGCCGTCCCACCCGGCTGAGTTGCAGAAGATCTTCGATCAGTTCGCCCATGCGCTGCGCATTGGCGCGGATCCGGTCGAGGCACCGCACGCCCGCTTCGCTGAGCCGCTGCGCTTCGTCTTCCAGCAGAATGCGGCTGAAGCCGTCGATCGCCCGCAACGGCGCCCGAAGATCGTGGCTCACCGAGTAGGCGAATGTCTCCAGCTCCTTATTGATATCGGCCAGTTCGCGCGTCCGCACTTCGACGCGCCGCTCCAGATCGCGATTCAGTTCGGCTATCGTCAACTCAGCCCGCTTGCGGCCGTCAATGTCCTCCGTCGTGCCGTACCAGCGAATGATCTCGCCCGTGGCGCCCCGCCGCGGAAAAGAGCGGGACCGCATCCAGCGATACGAACCATCCCGCATCCGGATCCGATGCTCCACGTCGAACGCTGTGCCGGATTCCACTGCCGCGCGCCACGCCGTCTTCGTGCTCGCCTTGTCCTCCGCGTGCAACAGATGGAACCAGCCCACTCCGAGCGATTCCTCCGGCGTGGCGCCGGTCAGCTCATAAGCCAGTTCGCTGAACGCCTCCACCGCGCCCTGAGCGTCCGCCGTCCATACGATCTGCCCGCTTAATTCGACCGTGAACCGGTAACGTTCTTCGCTCTCCCGCAGTTCCAGCTCGGCGGCGCGCCGCGCCGTCACGTCTCTGTTGCTCTCCACCACCACCCTGCGGCCGGCAAGTTCCATCACGCGCATGCGGCTCTCCACCGTCAACAGTTCGCCGCTTTTCGTGGTGTGCCGCAGTTCGCCCCGCCATTCGCCCGTCTCCGCCAGGTGCGCGTCAAACTGGTCCTGCGGCAACGGAAGCACGCTCTTCAGCAGATCGTGCGACCGGCTTCCCATCGCTTCCTCTCTCCGATATCCGTAGATTTTTTCCGCCTTCGGATTCCAGTAGATGATTTCGCCGCCTGGAGACCACGCGAAAATCGGTTCGAGGGCATTGTCGAGCAGCGCCGCCCGAAACGCCAGATCGATCTCCGCAAATTTGCGGTTCGTCATGTCGATCACCAGCGCGATCACGCCTCGCACCCGGCCATTCGCATCGAAGTGCGGCTGATAATGGACTTCGAAGTACCGCTCACCCGCCGGATAGAGCGCGTGCGCTTCGGTACGGCACGGCGTTCCCGCCAGTGCTCGATCGAGGCACGGCCTCAGCTGCTCCCAGTAATCACGGCCGAAACGCTCCGTAAGAACGTCCTGGGCGCGCAAGCCAATCATCCGCTCCACGTCCATGCCGAACCACGACGCATACGTCTCGTTCACCTGCGCGTAACGTCCGTCCGTATCCAGATACGAAACCAGCGCAGGTAACCGGTCCGTGATCAGTTTCAATTCGGCCGCGCTGTGCCCCAGCGCCTGTTCGGCGGCGCGTTCGGCGGTGATGTCCTGCCCCGCGCCGTAAATCCGTTCCGGCGTGCATTCGAGCACCCATGAAATCAGCCGCCATTCGCCGGAGCGCGTCGCCCAGCGGTTCTCAATCGCAAAGGGCAGTCCAATCGCGCTCGTGCGCAGCGCCGTCTCGGTTTCGTCGCGGTCGTCCGGGTAAACAATTTCGCCGATGCGGCGCCCGGCCAGTTCGGATTCCGAAAATCCGAGCAGCGCTTCCAGTTCCCGGTTGACGGCAAGAATCCCCTGCTCCCGGGAAGCCACGAACATCACTTCGCGAGACAGTCCACAAAGGTTCTTGAGATCTTCTTCGAGAATGGCCATTTTCAATTGCGCCCCCACCGGTGGGCAGGTGCGATGCCATTCCGCCCGCACCGATTATCTCCCCGCGCCGCCCCGCTACAGAAGCGTCAGCGGGTCCACGTCGATCACCAGCGCCGTCGCGTTCCACTTGTTCCCACGCGCAAATTCCTGCGCTTTCCTGAGTAGCGCGTTCAGTATTTTCCGGCTCCCGGATTTGATCAGCAGTTGATACCGGAACTCCGCTTTCAGCCGCGGCACCGGCGCTTCGGCCGGCCCCATGATCTTCATATTCTCCGGCGCGGGCGTAAGATGCTGCGCCAGTTCCGTGCTCATCCGCAGCGCCTGTTCCTGAATCGCCGCGCGCACCAGGATATTCGCCATCGCCGCAAACGGCGGATACTTCATGAAGCGCCGAAACTGCAGTTCTTTTTCGTAGAACGCCGTGTAATTTTGTTCCGCCGCCAGCCGGATCGCGTAATGCTCCGGATTGATCGTCTGCATGTACACAATTCCCGGCAAATCCCCGCGGCCCGCCCGTCCGGTCACCTGCGTCAGCAACTGAAACGTACGTTCCGCCGCCCGAAAATCCGGCATTCCCAGCCCCACGTCCGCCGACACCACCCCCACCAGCGTCACGTTCGGAATGTCGTGCCCCTTCGCGATCATCTGGGTGCCCACCAGAATGTCAAAATTGCGTTCGCGGAAATTGTGCAGAATATCCTCGAATTGCCGCTTGCCCGTCACCGTGTCGCGGTCCAGCCGCGCGATCCTCGCCTCCGGAAATTGTCCGTGCAATTCATCCTCGACCTTCTCCGACCCCATCCCCAGAAACTGGATATGCTCGCTCTGGCATTTCGGGCACACCGAAGGAATCTTCTCCGCATATCCGCAGTAATGGCACAGCAGACGCCGATCGCGCCGGTGAAAAGTCAGCGTCAGCGCGCAATTCACGCACTGCACGCGCTCGCCGCAGGACCGGCACGCGACGAAGTTCGAAAATCCCCGCCGGTTCAACAGCACCATCGCCTGCTCCCCGTTCTGCAGGCGCTCGCGAATCGCTTCGAGCAGCGCCCGGGAGAAGATCGCGTGCTTGCGCGTCTCCAGGAACTCCTGCCGCAGGTCGATGATCTTCACTTCCGGCATCGGCCGCCCCGCAATGCGGTCCGGCATTTCGAGCAGCGTGTACTTGCCTGAACCCGCATTGAACCGGCTCTCCAGACTCGGCGTCGCCGACCCCAGCAACACGCACGCATTCAGCGCCTGCGCCCGCACGATCGCCACATCGCGCCCGTTGTAGCGCGGATTTTCCTCCTGCTTGTAGCTCGCATCGTGCTCTTCGTCGATGATGATCAGCCCCGGATCGCGCACCGGCGCGAATACGCCCGAACGTGTCCCCACCACCACGCTCGCGCCTCCCGCGCGGATTCTGCGCCACTGGTCGGCGCGTTCGGAATCGCTGAAGGCGCTGTGCAGAATCGCCACCCGGTCGCCAAAGCGCGCGTAGAACTGGCCCGCCACCGCCGGCGTAAGCGCAATCTCCGGCACCAGCAGCAGCGCTCCCCGGCCCACCGCCAGCGCGCATTCGATCGCGTTCAGGTACACCTCGGTCTTCCCGGAGCCCGTCACTCCATGCAGCAGGAACGTGCAGAATTTTCGCGCTTCGATACCCAGACGAATCAGATCCAGCGCGCCGCGCTGCGCCGGATTCAGTTCGTGCGGCGCGCGGATCGGAGCGGATCGAATGGCCAGCGGCTCAGGCGTAAGCGACACCAGTTTCCTGCGCGCCAGCGCCCGCGCCGCCGCGCTTGCGTTGCGCACCGCAGGCTCGATCTCGGCCAGATTGTGCGAGCCCGGATGCAGCCCCAGGTACGCCAGCAGTTCCCGCTCCGCTTTCGGCAGTTTTCTCCCGCCGTCGTTTGCGTCGTTGAGCGAAATGCGCAATCGTTCCGAAGGCGCCCGCAGCGGATCGCGCTCGTGGGCCGTCTGCTCCGCCGCGATCCAGCCCTTGCGCTCCAGCGATTTCAAAACCTTGTCCGCCAGCGGTATCTTCCGCTTGAGGTGCGCCGCGGAAAGCGGCCGCGCGGCCAGCATCTGCATCGTCTGGTTCAGCGCATCGTCCCCGGAGGCTTCAATCGAGAGTTGCTTCGAAGCATCGCGGCCCGCATCGGTCAGCACGTAGATTTTGCCGGCCCGCACATCCGCCGCCAGCGGCAGCATCGACCGCAGCACTTCTCCGAGCGGCGTGCAGTAATAATTCGAGATCCAGCGCCCGAGCGACAGCAGTTCCTCATCCAGAACCGGCGCGGCGTCGATCAGCCGCATCGCTTCCTTTACCGCCATCCCCGGCGGCTCGTCATGCACCCGCAGAATCACCCCGGTCAGTTTGCGCGGCCCGAACGGAACCAGAATCCGCGCTCCCGCCTTTGCGCGCTGCTCGAGCGAGAGCGGCAGGGAGTACGTGAACGCCTGGTCGAGCGGAACCGGCAGGCTGACGTCGCAGAATCGGGGCAAAAGTTCAGTTTAGACACCGGGTCGCAGGGGAACGCCCGTTTAGCAGGGCAACGCCCGCTTATATGATGGAGGGCAATGCCGATCACCCTCGAAAAGCTCCACCACGTCTCGCGCCAGACGCGCAATGTGGAAACCACGCGCAACTTCTACGTCGATGTGCTCGGGTTCCGCGAAATCACCCGTCCGCCGTTCGATTTCAAGGGCGCGTGGCTCTTCGCCGGGGGCATTCAGCTTCACCTCATCGAAGAGCCCTTCGAGCAGCAGCCCGCAACGATCAACTCCCGCGAAAACCACATCGCCTTCGCGATCGACGACATCGACGCCGCTTCTGCCTGGCTCGATGAAAAGAAGATCCAGTACCAGCGCCGCGTGGTTCCCGAGCGTGGAACCGGGCAGATATTCTTCCGCGATCCCGATGGCTGGCTGATCGAGCTGGCAAAATACCCGTCCGTCATGGACAGGTGAGGGCGACAAGTGACGCCAGACCTCCGAAGCATGCCGCGCGGCCGGGGCGCGCCCATCCGGTCACAAACCCAAAACCACTCGATTTCCGGCGTTTTCCACCGCCCAGGATAGCTACACGTTTCGTTCGTGCTATCTCTGAATCGGGGCCCGTCCGGGGCGTTTCAAGGCCCCGTTTGGCGTTTTTACCGAACAAAGCCAACCGGTGGCCTATGGCATTGAGCAGAATCCACTTGCTGAATGGCTCCGGACGCGAAAACCGCGCGTTCGCTGGTCCCCCGCGAGGGGATCTCGCGAATCCACCCCGCCTGCGTGACTCGGCGCTCTTCGGCAGCCGCTTCGCCGGAATTACCGAACGAACCCAACTCGCCTGCGATTGACCAGCCGAGCATCCCGCGCTATCCTCGATACAGGACTAAAAAGGTCTGAATTCAAATTGCTCAAGCTGACCAAAAAAGCGGATTACGGCCTGATCGCCCTTCGCCACCTCGCGTCCGTTCCCGGCGCGACCGCCAGCACGAAGGACATCGCCGATTTGTATCATCTGCCCGTTCCGCTGCTCGCAAAGGTGCTCCAGAAGCTGAAAGCCTGCGGCATCCTCGCGTCGGTTGCCGGTACCAATGGCGGCTACAAACTCGCCCGCCGTCCGGACCGCATCAGCGCTCTCGAAGTGGTGCGCGCCATCGATGGGCCGGTCATCCTCACGCACTGCTTCACTGACCATGGCGCGTGCGATCAGTCCGGCAACTGTACGGTCCGCGAGCCGCTGCGCCGCGTCCACGAAGCCATTCTTGAGCTGTTGAACGATTTCAAGATCACGGACCTGGCCGAGCCGGGTCCACTCAAACTGACGCAGTTGCCCGTGCCGCTGCATCCCGGGCAGGTCGGGCTGCATCCTGGAGTTTGATCGCGCCAATGAGCCACAGGGGTAAGCAATGAAAACGCCGATTTATCTCGATAACCACGCCACCACGCGCGTTGACCCGCGTGTGGTCGAGGCCATGCTGCCGTACTTCACCGAATATTTCGGCAATGCCGCCAGCCGCAATCACGAATTCGGATGGCGCGCCGAAGAAGCCGTAGATCGCGCCCGCAGACAGATCGCGGATCTTATCGGGGCCACGCCGCGCGAAATCATCTTCACCAGCGGCGCCACCGAATCCGACAACCTGGCCATCAAGGGCGTGGCCGAGATGTATGCCGAAAAGGGCAACCACATCATCACCGCCGCCACCGAGCACAAGGCCGTCCTCGATACCTGCAAGAAACTCGAAAAGAACGGCTACCGCGTCACGTACCTGCCGGTCATGGGCAACGGTCTCATCGATCTCGACATGCTGAAGGAATCGTTCACCGACAAAACGATTCTGGTCACCATCATGTACGGCAACAATGAGATCGGCGTGCTTCAGCCGGTGCGGGAAATCGGCGCGATGTGCCGTGAGCGCGGCGTTCTGTTCCACACCGACGCCGTGCAGGCCATCGGCAAGGTTCCCGTCGATGTAAACAAGGACAACATCGACCTCGCTTCCATCACCGCCCACAAGCTTTATGGCCCCAAGGGCGTCGGCGCGCTCTATGTTCGCCGCAAGGCGCCCCGCGTGCAAATCACCGCGCAGATGGATGGCGGCGGCCATGAACGCGGCATGCGTTCCGGCACCCTCAACGTGCCGGGCATCGTCGGCCTCGGCGAAGCTTGCGGCATCGCGCATCGCGAGATGCCGGAAGAGATGGCCCGCCTTCGCTATCTTCGCGACAAGCTCAAAGACAAGCTCGAAGCCGGTCTCGATGAGGTCTATATCAACGGCTCCTGGGAGCATCGCCTGCCCCACAACCTGAACATGAGCTTTGCTTATGTGGAAGGCGAATCGCTCCTGATGGGCATCAACGATATCGCGGTTTCGAGCGGTTCAGCCTGCACTTCGGCCACGCTCGAACCGAGCTATGTGTTGAAAGCGCTTGGCGTAGGCGATGATATCGCGCACTCCTCCATCCGCTTCGGCATCGGCCGCTTCAACACGGAAGAAGAAATCGACTACGTCGCGGACAAACTGATTGACGTCGTCAACAAACTCCGCGAGCTTTCGCCGCTTTATGAAATGGCGAAAGAAGGAATCGACCTGAGCAAGGTCTCCTGGGTCCGGGATTAAATAAAGAGGGAAGAGAAATCCATGGCATATTCCGATAAGGTTCTCGATCACTACAACAATCCGCGCAACGTCGGCTCGCTCGACAAGAACTCGCCCAGCGTCGGCACCGGCATGGTCGGCGCGCCGGAATGCGGCGACGTCATGAAGCTGCAGATCAAGGTCAACGACCAGAGCGGCGTCATCGAAGACGCGAAGTTCAAAACGTTCGGCTGCGGCAGCGCCATCGCCAGTTCCTCGCTCGCCACCGAATGGCTGAAGGGCAAAACCGTCGATGAGGCGCTTGCCATCAAGAACACCGACATCGTCAATGAGCTCAGCCTTCCGCCCGTGAAAATCCACTGTTCGGTGCTGGCGGAAGACGCAATCAAGGCGGCGATCAGCGACTACCGCACCAAACAGACGAAGCGCGTCCCCGCCGCCCAGACGGTGGCGTAATGGCTCCGGTTATCGAAGCGGTGAATACGGACACGGAAATCGCGGTCACCCCGAAGGCCGTCGCGAAAATTCGCCAGACGTTCCAGAAAATGGGCGTCACCGAAGGCGGACTGCGCCTTGGAGTTCTGGGCGGCAGCTGCTCCGGCTTGAGCTATCAGTTCAAGTTCGATGCGAAGCCGCGCCCCACCGACAAGGTGTTCGAATACGACGGCGTTCGCATTTTCGTAGATCCGAAAAGCATCCTTTATCTTCGCGGCATGACGCTCGATTACAAAGAGGCGCTGCTGCAATCGGGTTTCGTCTTCGAAAACCCGAACGCGAAGAAGAGCTGCGGCTGCGGAACGTCCTTCGCGGCGTAGTACGGGCCTTCGCCTGTCCGCACGGTACCTGACCATGGCAACCTCTTGCTGGAACTGCGGCGCAGGTGTGTCCGCGCGCTTTTGTCCGGCGTGCAGAGCGCTTCAGCCGCCGCCGTCCGACTATTTCGCCATCTTCGACCTTCCCCGCAGACTGGTCATCGACGGCAAGGAACTCGAAAAGCGATTTTACGCGCTCAGCCGGCAGCTTCATCCGGACCTGTTCTCCCGCCGCGGCGCCCGCGAGCGCGAATACTCCCTCGAAGCAACGGCGGTCCTCAACGACGCATGGCGCACTCTCCGCAACCCGGTGTCCCGCGCCATGTACGTCCTGAAACTCGAAGGCTTCGACATCGCCGAGCAGGGTTCAAAGGAAGTGCCTCCCGAACTGCTCGAGGAAGTATTTGAACTCAATATGGCGCTCGAAGAGATGAAAGCCGGCGACGATACGGTTGCGCCCCAGCTTGTCGAAGCCCGCCAGCGGTTCGAAGACATGCGTGATGAAGTCGATCACAGTCTTGGCGACGAATTCGCCGCATGGGATACCGCCCGCAATCGCGATACGCTCACCGCGATCCGCGGTCTGCTGAACCGCCGCAAATACATAACGAACCTGATCGCACAGGCCAATGAGGCTCTAGCCAATGTTTCAGATCGAGTTTGACAACCAGCAGCCCGAACACGTGGTCGGCATCGACCTCGGTACCACCAACAGCCTCGTCGCTTACATGAACCTGACGCGGCCCGAAGTGATTCCGGGCGACGACCCCGCCGACAACAACAACAGGCTGGTTCCGAGCGTGGTTTCCGTTTCGCCCGATGGTGAAATCATCGTCGGGAACCGGGCGCGCCGCGAACTGATCGACCACCCCGACCGCACAATCTATTCGGTCAAACGGCTGATGGGGCGCGGCGTCGCGGACGTTCAGGAAGAACTGAAGCTCTTCCCCTTTCGTATCGCCCCGGGCAGCGAATCCGTCATCCGCGTGCAACTCGGTGAGAAGACATTTACGCCGCCCGAAATCTCCGCCTTCATCCTTCGCCGTCTGAAACAGAACGCCGAAGCCTTCCTCGGCGGCCCGGTCACGAAGGCCGTCATCACCGTGCCGGCGTATTTCAACGACGCCCAGCGCCAGGCTACGCGCGACGCCGGCCGCATCGCCGGTCTCGAAGTTCTTCGGCTGGTCAATGAGCCGACGGCCGCCGCGCTCGCCTACGGTCTCGACAAACGCCGCGAAGGCATCATCGCCGTCTACGATCTGGGCGGCGGCACTTTCGATATCTCCATCCTGCGCCTGCACGAAGGCATTTTCGAAGTCCTCGCCACCAACGGCGACACGCATCTTGGCGGCGACGATATCGACAATCGTCTGCTCCGCATCGCCCTTGAAGACATCCAGAGCGAATGGGGCGAAGATCTTTCGCACAGCGGCGAGGCGGTTCAGACTCTGCGCCGCGATGTGATCCGCGCCAAGGAAGCTCTCTCGTTCGCCCCGGCCGCCGAAATCGTATTCGACTGGCGCGGCCGGCACTACGCCCGCGAAATCAGCCGCGAGCTTTTCGAAAATCTGATCCGCGACATCGTCGATCGCACGCTCGGCCCCTGCCGCGACTGCATGCGCGATGCGAACGTCACGCCCGAACAAATCGACGA
>DAIDJK010000101.1 GCA_027450225.1 Bryobacterales bacterium
GCGCGGGAGACCTGCGCCTCGACCAGACTCCAGTCGAAGGAAAAGCCGCCGCCGATGATCAACACGGTGGGAGCGCCTTCGCCGGCGCAATCGAGATGAACGCGATAGCCGCCCACATCGACCATGCGGCCGGGCGGCGGCCAGGGCGCTGGATCCGGCGTCTGCGCAAAGGCCGCGAACGCCATCAGAAGCAGCGCAGCCGTCTCAAGCCGCATCTACTTCCGCGCGACGATCACCCGCGAAGGATAGAAACCCTGGCGAACTTTGCGATCGTGCTCGATATCGAAATCCGTTTGCGCCACCAGTTCGGGAATAGCCTTCGCCACCTGCCGGCCCCAGAATGCCGGAGCCAGCGCGCCGCCAATCTTGTACAGCGTGTTGAAGCCCCGCGTGGTATCGCCAATCAGCACCAGTGAAAGCCGGCCGCGCGGCCGCAGCACGCGATGCATCTCAGCCAGCGTCGAGACAATGCCTTCAGACGGCAGCAGTTCGAACAAATAGCAGCACACTACGGCGTCGAATGCGCCGTCGCGGAAGGGCATGCTGCGGGCGTCCACCGCCTGGCAATGCGCGCGCATCGCGTGCCGCCGGGCGATTTTCTGCGTGCGGGCAGCCATATTGGGCGAAAGGTCGATGCCGCACGTGAGCCCGTTCGGATTCACGCGCGCGATGCGCCGCAGCATCTCGCCCGATCCCGTGGCCACCTCCAGCACCCGCATGCCGTCTCGGATGGCCGCGAGCGAAAGCGCCACGCGGTGCGCTTTCGAGTGGTACAACATCGTCGAAAGCGGATAGACGCCGGACAGAAAATCGTAAACGCGTCTGGTGTTCCGTGACGACGTGGAAAGTTCGGGCAGTACGTGGCCCGGAGGGCGGAAACCGATAGTCGACATCTCAGGAAACCGCCGCCAGCGATTCGGATACCGGCACTTCGATCTCAATGCGCGTTCCTTTACCCGCCCGGCTTTCGATCAGCATCCGGTAGTCATGGCTGTAAAGCACCTTCAGGCGCTCGCGAACGTTTTTCACCCCAATCCCCCTGTTTTGGGCGCCATCCGGGACAAGCCCGTTCTGGATGGCGGCAAGTTCCGCTTCCGGTATTCCCACTCCATCGTCTTCCACTTCGATCCACAGCCGCCCGTTCTGCCGCCGCGTGCGCAGCGTGATGGCCCCGCCATCCACCTTCCCCGAAATGCCGTGCTTGATCGAATTCTCCACCAGCGGCTGCAGCAGCATACTGGGCACGAGCGCGTCCAGCGTACCGGGATCGACATCTTTGATCACCCGCAGCTTATCTCCGAAGCGAACGGTCTCGATCGAAAGATAGTCTTCGATGAAATCGAGCTCGTCGCGCAGCGGAGCAAAATGTTCCTGGGCGCGGAGGCGCCGCCGCATGACGCGCGCCAGCCGCACCACCATCGTACGCGCCTTTTCGGGGTTCACGCGAATCAGTGAGGATATCGAATTCAATGTGTTGAACAGAAAGTGCGGATTGATCTGGCTCGAAAGCGCGTCGAGGCGCGCCTGCATCAGCAGCCGCTGCTGCTCTTCGAGTTTGGCCTCGTTGCGCGTGTTGTTCCAGACCTTCAGGGGCAGCGTAATGCAGAAATATGTTGTGGCGTACAGCGCCACCAGGTATCCGGCGGACGCGCCCGGTTGAGCCAGCGTGAACAGCTTGCCCCGGAACGCGGCGCCGAGCGCCTGACGCAGAAATTCGGTGGCAAGCACACCGGCCGTGAAGTAGAAGTGGAACAGCGCGCTGCGGAATTCGCGCCCGTGCTGGAAAATGCGGTATACATTTACATCCGGGAACGGCGAAAAAGTCCAGACTTCCTCTTTCACGGTGGCCGAATCCCGCAGCAATCCGCCGCCGAGTCCGACCAGAGCATAAACAGGGAGAGTGAGAATCTGCGTGGACAGCATCGCCGGGATGGAAATCATCATTCCGGCCATCCAGCCGCAAACGTAACCGCCGGTGATTCCCGCCAGCAGGGTGCCTTCGAGCCCGAGATCGAGCGCCGGATAGCCCTTCGTGAGTACGCGGATGGCAACGCCCGGCAGGAACAGCAGGACGAACCAGAGCGCCAGATTCATGCGCTGGGTCAGGGTGCGGTCCTCTCGCGAAAGGAGCCGTTTGATGGCCCTGCCGCGAACGCCGAAACTGGCGAGCGAGGTTGCGACCCCGATCTTCACCAGCAGCGTGACGATTTCCTGTTGCTCCATTTTTCGTTGACCGGGGAACTCGCGCAATCCGGGCGCGAGATGGCTGCGCGCTCGAATCGCCGCGGCCCGGTTTGCGATCTCATTATAATGATGGCAGTTAGCGCGCTTTCACGGAATTGCCTGAAAACTTGTCTTTCGATATGACCGTTCCCGATACAACTGCGCCCGCAGTCCGGAAAGTCGCCGAGGCCGATTTGCCCAGCGAATACGGCCCGTTCCGTATTCTGGGTTTCGAAACCGCCGCAGGTGGAACCAAAGAAGAAGCCGTGGCGCTGGTGCTGGACGACATTCCGGGAAACGCGCCGCCGCTGGTCCGGATTCATTCACAGTGCCTCACCGGAGACGTGTTCCACAGCCTGCGCTGCGATTGCCGGGCACAGCTCGAGATCGCGCTGCGCGAGGTGGGCCGCGAAGGCCGCGGCGTGATTGTCTATGAGAACCAGGAAGGCCGCGGCATCGGGCTCATGAACAAGCTGCGGGCTTACGAACTGCGGGACCGCGGCGCGGACACGGTGGAAGCCAACGAGCAGCTCGGTTTTGAAAGCGATCTGCGGGGTTACGCGCTGCCGGGCGCGATTCTCCGCTTCCTTGGCCTCACCGCCGTGCGCCTGCTCTCGAACAATCCGGACAAAGTGCGCGCTCTCGAAGAAGCCGGCATCCGCGTGGCCGAGCGCGTTCCGTGCATCGCCCCGCCGAGAGATACGACCGAGCGGTATCTGCGGACCAAGCGGGAGAAAATGGGCCACCTGCTGGACCTGTAGTCCTGCTCCCGTTCCAGTACTGCTCCATACTGAATCGTCTCAGCGCCTATAAACTCCGCCTCCCGTTCCGCCGATAAAAGCGCATGACCGAGAGGCGAATAGAAACCCGCTTCGCATGCGCGGATCTGGTGCGCGTGGACTGGCTCGAAGGAGAAGACCAGTTTCACACCACCGAGGCGGTGCTCGAAGACATTTCGCGCATGGGCGCCTGCGTTCAGACCGAAAACGAAATTCCTCTGGGCGCCACCATCATGATCCGGCTTGCCGAATCGCAGTTTGCCGGGCATGTCTGCTACTGCGTCTACAGAGATTACGGATGGTTCGTGGGCGTCCGGTTCAGCCGGAACAATACGTGGTCGAGCCGCAAGGCCGCCCCGGCGCATCTGACGGACTACCGGGCCATTGCGCAGATGGCGAACGAGCACTGATAAGCCGCCGGCCGGCTGGCCGGACGAATCCTCAAGTGGCCGCTGCGCCCGTCAAATCCGGATCGCCTGCGCAAAGTACCGCTTCCCGCCGGAATGTTAAAATTGACTTCCCCATGCCAGGTCCGATACCGCCGAGTTCCAACCCGGTCAGTTCGATGTCTCGTCCCCTGTCGGAGGTCGATCCCGCCATCTATGACCTCATCCTCAAAGAGGCGGAGCGCCAGCACGGCCAGATCGAGCTGATCGCAAGCGAGAATTTCACTTCCGAGGCCATTCTCGAAGCCACCGGCAGCATTTACACGAACAAGTACGCCGAAGGTTATCCGGGCAGGCGTTATTACGGAGGTTGCGAATTCACCGATCAGGTGGAAACCATCGCCCGCGACCGCGCCAAAAAACTTTTCGGCGCCGAATACGCCAACGTGCAGCCGCATTCCGGCTCGCAGGCGAACCAGGCCGCCTACGCGGCTGTTCTGAACCCGGGCGACACCATCATGGGGCTCGACCTCGCGCATGGCGGCCACCTCACGCACGGTCACAAGCTGAATTTTTCCGGCAAGACCTATCACGTGATCGGCTATCAGGTGAGCCGCGAAGACGAAAGAGTCGATTTCGACCTGATGCAGCGGCTGGCGGATGAGAACAAACCGAAGCTGATCATTGCGGGCGGCAGCGCCTATCCGCGGCAATGGGATTTCAAGCGTCTGCGCGAAGTGGCGGATTCGGTGGGCGCTCTGCTTCTGGTGGATATGGCGCACTTCTCGGGCCTGGTCGCCGCCGGTTTGCATCCGAACCCCTGCGAGTACGCCGATATCGTCACTTCCACGACGCACAAGACGCTGCGGGGGCCGCGCGCCGGACTGATTCTGGCGAAAGAGAAATTCGGCGCGGCGATCGACAGGAATCTCTTCCCCGGCGTGCAGGGCGGTCCGCTGGTGCACGTAATCGCGGCAAAGGCAGTCTGCTTTCTTGAAGCCGCGCAGCCCTCGTTCATCGAATACCAGCGCCAGGTGATCCGCAATGCGCAGACGCTGGCCGCCGGTCTGGCTGAAGCCGGGTTCCGTATCGTTTCCGGGGGCACGGACACCCACGTTCTGCTGGTCGACGTGTTCTCGAAGGGTCTTCGCGGCAAAGAAGCCGAGCAGGCGCTCGACCGCGCCCGCATCACCGTAAACAAGAACGCCATCCCGTTCGACGTGAATCCGCCGCTGAACCCGAGCGGCATCCGGCTGGGCAGTCCGGCCGTTACCACGCGCGGCTTCAGAGACCCTGAAATGCGCGGAGTGGCCGCCTGCATCGCGGACGTGCTGAACAACGTGCAGTCGGACGCGGTGGCGGAAGCGGTACGCGGCCGGGTCGAGGCGCTTGTCGAGCGTTTTCCGCTTTATGAATGGCGGCGCGCGCGCATGGCGGAACCAGTCACCGTCTGAGGGCTCTGCAGCCATGCATCGCCCCGCCCGATGAAAGTCGCGATCGACGTCCGGCGCATTCGCGACTTCGGCGTCGGCACGTACATCCGGAACCTGCTGGTGGCGCTCGCCAATGCCGGGCCGGAAAATGAGTACGTTCTCATCTCATGCCCGGAAGACCGCGACAGCCTGCCCGAGCTTCCTTCGAATTTCACCATCGCGCATCACCAGCTTCGCGACGCCGCCCGCAAGGATCATTTCGCGCTCCCGGCCCTGATCCGCAAGCTGCGCGCGGACGTGAGCCATATTCCGTTCCACCGCGTCCCGCTCTTCATGCCGAAGCCGTATCTGGTGACGATCCACGATCTGAGCAGCCTCTTCTTCGACGAAGCGTCAGGCCTGCTTCACGCGGCGCGCGCGTTTCGCCTGAAGCGCGGCCTCGAGCGCGCGGACCAGATCATCGCGGTTTCCGGTTCCACCCAGCGGGACGTCCTGAATCTGGTTCCCGAAGCCGCCATGCGGATCAGGCTGATCTACAACGCGCCGGACCCGCAGTTTCTGGAGCGCAAGCTGCCTACAGAGTTGCGCGCCGGCGGACCGGACGCCGCGGCCCGCGAGCGGCAGCGCATTCTCGAGCGCTACCAGATTCGCTACCCGTTTCTGCTCTACGCGGGTTCCATCCGGCCGCAGAAGAATATCCCGCGCCTTGTGGAAGCCTTCGCGGTGGCCCGCGCGCAACTGGAGAATCATCGGGCGTACAAGGACTTGCGGCTGATCATTATCGGCGACGAGATTTCGCGCCACCCGGACGTGCGCCGCGCCGTGATTCACAGCCGCGTCGAGAATGCGGTGCGCTTCCTCGGATTCATCCCGTTCGAGACGCTGCGCGTTTTTCATGAGATGGCGGCGGCTTTCGTGTTTCCATCCCTTTACGAGGGCTTCGGCCTGCCGCCGCTGGAGGCGATGGCGTCGGGTACGCCGGTGATCGCGTCGCATGTGAGTTCCCTGCCCGAAGTGACCGGCAGCGCCGCCATGCTGGTGAACCCGGAGAACGTTTTCGATATCGCGCGCGGCATCACGGAGGTGCTTTTGAACGCCGAACTCCGGGAGGACCTGGTTTCACGCGGACGCAGGCAGGCGGCGCGCTTCAGCTGGGACCGGACGGCGCGAGAGGTGCTCGAGGTGTATGAGCAGATGGGCGCGAAACGGCGGAAAAAAGCGGCGGCGTAGTCTCAGCCGGGCCTCAAAAGGCATATTCTGACGACGCCGGTCACGCCTCAAAGTATTCGTTCCAGCTGCCCCGCCAGGAAATCCACCGTCACGCGCCCGTTCCGGCAGGTCCGCGGGTCGGAAAAGAACCACCGCCCGCCATCGCCGTGCAGGCAATAGTAGAGGCTCTGTTCCTCGATCGCCCCGCGATCGAGATAATCCTGATTGAACGTGCGCACTGCGCCATTCAGGATGTAAGGCGTGCGGAAATCCTCGGTGGAAATCCCTTCCGCCGGGGCGCCGACCTCGATCTGCATCAGCCGTCCCCGCAGATTGATCTGGAACAGATTCGGGCCGTCCTCGTCGAAGGCCGAGGCATCGTAGCCCTGGGGGTCCAGCAGCACGGCAGGCGAGGGCAGCCGCGCGTTGAGGGCGTCCACCAGTTCCCGGCAGCTGGCATGGAGTTCGAAGGCGCCGCGGCCGCGCAGCACACGGAGGCGGCCCTGTTCGAGCATGCGCTCGCGGTCCCGTTCTCCGGCCTGCCGGATCGCCTCAGCCAGGCGGGTCAGACGGTCCCGGCGGCGCAGAATCCATTTCCCGGCTAACATGAACGATTCTTGCTTTCACGATATCCAGCACGCTGTGGCCGTCCAGCGGAACGGCGGTCCAGTTTGCCGGATTGGCCAGCGTCAGTTCGTTGGCAAAGTACAATTGCGTCCCACCCATCCTGACATAGCGGACCCGGTACGAGCCGAATTCGTTCACCACCCAGGCGCCCTTGCCGCGGGGGCGCCGGCGGAGATCCGGGTTCTGATCGAGCAGAACCAGGTCGTTGGGCGCGAACGGCTTCGGCAGCACCAGATCCGCCGCAAGCCGCACCACCACCGGATTGACCAGACCGGAGACGAGCGCCGCGGGAAACGGCAGATAGCCGCCGTATGCGGTGAAGCTCGGGTCGAAGCCGGATCCGATGCGGCTCATCAGCATCGGCACGGCCCGGAAACCCCGAAAGCGGTCGCCGGTCTCCTGCCAGAGCAGTTCGGGAATGTCGAGACCGAGGGCGCCGAGCAGCCGGTCGGCCATATCCGGCGAAAGCGTCCGGACATTTTTCAAAGCATTGTGTAAATGGGGTTGCGATATTTCACTGAGATGGGCGAGACCACGCTCGGTGAACACGCCCGACCGAATCCTCTCCCGAGCGACGTCGATCAGGCGCTTCTGAAGATCGCGGAAATTCATGGCGCGGGGCGACCAAACGGCGAAGGCATATTTCCCGGTGAAATAGGTCGGTTATATTCCCGTATTTACGGGAGTCCTAGTAGTTTTAGGCATAGAACTAAAAGCGTATTAATTCTAACAACTTCCGCAATTTGATGAGAATCTTAGACGTATTTCGCACGTGAAGTGTTGCCAGAATTAGTCTCTCATCGCACAATTCAATCAGAGATTCGGTTGCGTTTCTATAAAGGAAACGGCCGGGAGGAACATTCGCTTGAATTTCGATTGGAACCGTACGGAAGTCCTCGCGCTGGCGAAGGAATCGTGCACGCAATGTCAGGGTCACGGATTGCGTCGGAGCAGCAGGAAGGGACCTGAATCGCCCTGCAATTGCGTCCTGAGGGGCATTTTCAAGGCGTGCTACGCCCGGTTCCGCTATTGCGCCTCGAAAGAGAAACACATCAGCACCGTTCGTCTGGAACAGGTCGGCGGGAAGGACCGCCGTATGACGTGGGGGAGAAAAGATGAGGAATTTATTGCTGATTTCTGCCTTGTCAGCAGACGCGCACTGGACGATGAGGAATATCGGATCTTCAAATTCCACTATCTTCTGGGAGCTGACTGGAAACTCTGCTGCCGGCGCCTGAACATGGACCGCGGCAATTTCTTCCACTCCGTCTACCGCATTCAACAAAAGCTGGGCCGCGTTTTCCGCGAACTCGAACCGTACGCCCTGTTCCCGCTGGATGAATATTTCGGCGGGACTATCCGGAAG
This sequence comes from Bryobacterales bacterium, assembly GCA_027450225.1. Taxonomy (GTDB): domain Bacteria; phylum Acidobacteriota; class Terriglobia; order Bryobacterales; family Bryobacteraceae; genus BOG-234. Next base: position 8,024 of record DAIDJK010000101.1, read on the forward strand.
GAACTGTCGGGGGAGTATAAGAATCTGGCGGTTATGCCCATGCCCTCGAAGCGCCGCGGCCTGATGCCCCCGCTCAGGAAAGTCGCTTAGTCAAAACCCGCCTCAGCACCTGGGAGGGACGCCGTTCAGAGGAATGCGTCCCTCCCTTTTTTTGCGCATCCCGAACTTTTCCCTCCCGTTGCCACCGGTCCGGCGCCCGTCCGGAATAGAATCAGATCAAAGAGACATTTACCCGGAATGAGAAGGCTCGACCGCAAACACACGGCCGGGACGCGATGGTTCCACTGGGTGAACTTCCCGCTCCTGAGCGTCATGATCGCCAGCGGGATGATGATCTACTGGGCGTACGATCCCTATCGGATCGGGCTTAGCCGATTTACCCTATTCCATTTCTTCCCGGATTGGTTCTACACGGCCACGCACGTGGAGCACAAGCTGGCCCTCGGCATGGCCATCCATTTCGCCTTCGCGTGGCTTTTCGCGCTGAATGGCATCGCTTACGTCTCCTATACCCTGATCTCCGGTGAATGGCGCGAACTGGTCCCGGACCGGAAGTCGTTCTCCGAAGCTGTTCAGGTTGCCATGCACGACGCGGGTTTCAAGGTCCCGCTTCCGCCGCAGGGCCGTTACAACGCCGCCCAGCGGATCACTTACAGCGCGATTGTTTTGATGGGGGGGCTGAGCCTGATTACCGGTCTCGGGATCTACAAGCCAGCGCAATTGAACTGGCTCACCGCCGTGCTGGGCGGCTACGAATGGGCCCGCTTCGAGCATTTCTGGCTCACCATGGGTTACGTGGCGTTCTTCGTGGTTCACATCGCCCAGGTGATCCGGGCCGGATGGCCGAATTTCCGCTCCATGGTTTCCGGTTACGATGTCAGCGGCGCGGAGGCGCACCATGCCGACTAAAACTCCGGGCTCCATCGCGCCCGATGCCGAACTGCGCCGCCGCACTCGCCGCGGTTTCGTGGCGATCGGCGTGGGGGCAGCCGCCGCCATCGCGGGCTGGGAATGGCTGACGTCCGGTTCTGCGGACGACGGCGATATTCCCCCACATCTGCGGTCGATCCTCAACTTCAACGAACGCGTCGTGCGCGGCGCCGTTTACGACAATTCGCATCTGGTGAAAACCTATCCCGCATCCGCCGTCGGCAATATCAAGGCGAATGGCGACATCGGGCTGGATGACGAGGTGGAGGACTCCGACTGGCGTCTGCAACTGGTGGAACTCGGCAGTGACCGGCCCGCCGCCGCGCTCGATCTCGATGCGGTCCGCTCTCTGCCCCGCCATGAGGAGATTATCGATTTCAAATGCGTTGAAGGCTGGAGCACCGTGACGCAGTTCGCCGGGGCGCGATTCTCCGATTTCACTGCGAAATTCGCTCCCGGCTCCGCGAAAGCGCAAGACGTGGCAATGGCGACGCCCGATGGCTCCTACTATGTAGGGCTCGATATGCCGAGCGCCATGCACCCGCAGACGCTGCTGGCGTGGGAGATGAATGGCGCGCCGCTTACAGATGAGCACGGGGCGCCGCTCCGGCTGGTGATTCCGGTGAAGTACGGGATCAAGAACATCAAGCGCATCGGCCGGATTGCGTACGTGAACGGCCGCCCCGGCGATTACTGGGCCGAGCGCGGTTACGACTGGTACGCCGGCCTCTGAAGTCCGCCGGCAGCATCGGCGCCGCGCCCGGAATGTGGGCAAGTTGCCCTGCCCACGCCGCTCCCTACTTTGAAGACGCCTTTTTCCGCCGCGGCTGCGAGGACGATGCGGGCGTGGTTTCGAGATTCACCTCCGCCCCCATCTCATCGAGGCTCGCCTGCTGCAGCAGCGGTTTCGACACGGCCGTGAGCAGGAAATCCGCGCTCTCTTCCTCACCGAGCGTATGGGACAACAGCGTGGCGGCTTCGAGTTCGCCCAGCTGGCGGGCCAGACCGCGCACGGTTCCGTAGCCGGAAATTTCGTAGTGCTCGATCTTCTGAGCCGCCGTGATGAGAGCCAGATCGGCCGCCATCGGTTCCTTGTCCCGCCCTTCCTCGATGGTTTCCTGGCCTTCCTCCACCAGACCGAGCATCGCCTTGCAGGGCTTCGGCTGAGCCTTCTCGCCCATCAGCTCGAAAACTTTCTTCAGCCGTTCCACGTGCCCCTGCGTCTGTTCGAGATGTTTCTCGAATGCCTGCCTGAGTTGTGGATCGTGCGCCGCCTCGGCCATTTTCGGCAGAGCCCCAACAAGCTGCGTCTCCGCGTGCAGCAAATCCTGAAGTTCTTCTACGAACAGTTCCTTAAGTTGTGGCATGTTTATTCCCTCTCCGTTCTTTCTTTCCGGTCTTGTTTATCGCCGGCAGCGATCAGTGCCGGCGCGAGCCGCCATTCGAACCCGGCGCGCGCGTGCCCGCGCTGGCGGATTCGAGTTCCTGGAAGGCGGGCGCTGTCACCATCTCCCAGTCCCCACCCTCATTCCACGGTCCGCGCGCATCCGGCTCTCCACGATCGCCAACGCCGGTGGAATCGTTGAAATACTGGTCCACCAGACCGGGCGTGGGCGGAATCTTCCCGATCGAGAATGTGGGCTTGCCCATGCTTTCGAGCGCCGCCGTGAAAGCCTTCATGTGGGTGATCTCGCGCGTCATCAGAAACTGCAGCGCGTCGATCGTGCCCTGATCGTCGGTGAAATCGATCAACCGCTCGTAAACGATCTTTGCCCTTGCTTCCGCCGCGATGTTGCTTCGCAGATCGACATCCAGTTCGCCCGTGATTTTCAGGTAATCCGCCGTCCACGCATCCCCGGCCGAGTTGTACAGGTTCACGCCGCCACCGCCCGCGATTGCGATCAGCGGGTCGGCATGCGCCGCCTTGCGATCGTTTTTCAGCGGCTTCAGATGCATGCGCGCCAGCGTCCCAACCACCTCCAGGTGGCTGAGTTCTTCCGTCCCGACGTCCATCAGCAGATCCTTGCGTTCGGGATCGTCGCAGTTCAGCCCCTGGACGGAATACTGCATGGCCGCGGCAAGTTCGCCGTTCGCGCCGCCGAACTGCTCGAGCAGCATGTTGCCGAAGTGGGGATCGGGCTGTCCGATCCGAACCGTGTACATGAGTTGTTTTATGTGGTGATACATCGACCGGCGAAGTGGCAAGCGGGGGGCCAGTGGTCTTCCGTCCCGCCCAAAACGCACCCGGCGCTGTGCCCTCCGCGACTATAACTGCGAAGTGGCGCGTGCTGCCGTCGGGCACGCGACAGCCACGCTCAATCGGTCTGCGGGATATCCTTTTTCCGTGTCACGCTGACACAAGGATTGCAGTCCGCCGTGAACTACAATCGTCAAGCAGGTTCGCTGATGGTTCGCCGCCGCGGGTCTCCGGTTCTGCTCGCCGCTCTGCTGATCTGTGCTCCCGGGTTTGCCGCTTCTCTGAATGGCGTCAGGAATTTCGATCGGGTGGATGGGCATGTTTATCGCGGGGGCCAGCCGACCACCACCGGTTTTTCCTATCTGGCGAGCCTGGGCATCAAAACGATCGTCGATCTGCGTGAGCCGGGCGAGCGCGCCCAGGCGGAGGAGCGGACTGTGACTCATCTTGGGATGCGCTACATCAACGTCCCCATGACGGCGCTCGCCGCTCCCACCGCAGCGGATATGGCAACCATCCTGCCGCTGCTCGAAGACAAATCCTCCGGACCCGTGTTCGTTCACTGCTGGCGGGGCGCAGACCGGACCGGCGCGGTGATCGCCGCTTATCACATTGACCACGACGGCTGGAGCAATGCGCGGGCGCTCCGGGACGCGAAAGCGCATGGAATGCGCTTTCTCCAGATTCCGCGCGAGCGCTTCATCGAACATTTCCACCGGCGCGCCATGGCGCCGTCGTCGGCGGCGATCGTCAAGAAGGCGAAGCCCGCTCCTGCTCAGTAATCGCGGCACGCCGCTTCCGGACAGGGCGGCTATTGCTTGTCTGCCGCGGCGCTTCTCGCCCGCACCTTTTTCCCGTAGATGACGCCAGCCAGTACAAATACGCCCGCAACTACCCCCGCCGCAACCTTCGGCAGATGGTCCGCCGGCGCCGGTGGCTCATAAACCACGCCGTGTTCGTTGGTCTCGGCGGGTTCGGCGACGTAGCGGCCGTGCTCAGGCGGGGTGAAGGTCCGCGCAAACCGGCTGAGTTCATCGGCCACGCGTGGCCCGTACATCGGTTCCCCGTGGCCAGAGGCAAGCACGAACGGCTGCAAATCCGCGAGCGCCTTCACAGACGCCCGCGCCGCGTCCCAGTTGAACGTGAACGGCGAAGGCGGCCGCGATATTACCCGGTGCATCGTCGTCAGCCCGAACCAGGAATCGAGGTCCGCGGTGGCCACGGCATCGCCGGCCACCAGCGTCGCGTCGCGCTCGCGCCAGAATGAAACGTGACCCGGGGCGTGTCCCGGCGTTGCTATCCACATCCAGTCCTTCAGCCCCGGAACTTCTCCGTTCTGCGGCAAATCCGTGAGTACGTCGCCCACATTCGCCGTCCGGCTCGGAAAGAAGCGGCTGAGAAACGCCATGGCGCCCCCCACCGTCGGGTCTTTCCGTGGATAGGCCGATTTCCCTGTAAGATATGGAAACTCAAGGGGATGCGCAAATACCGGAACATTCCAGTAGCGGCCGAGTTCGAGCGCGCAGCCGGCGTGATCGAAATGGCCGTGCGTCAGGAGAATGGCGGATGGGCGCGAACCTTCCCCAAATCGCGCATAAGCGGCTTCAATAATGCTGGCAGTGTAGCCGGGAACGCCCGTATCGATGAGCGCCCAGCCGTTGCGATTACCCGCAAAATACACATTCGCAATGGAAACGCGGAGTTGGGCGAGATCGGCGGCGATTTCGCGAGCGGCAGTCATACTGTTATTTTGCAGTTAGCCCTCGCGAAAGCGCGAGTGGCCGAAGTGATAACTTTCGCGCGCCGCGCCTGCACTTGCCGCTTTTAAATTTACAAGCATTCAGAAAACCGCTTCCCCCGGTCGTAATACCATAAAGCTCTGCGGTATCTCCGCCGATAAGTTCGTCAGGGATGGATATGCGTGTCGCCGCGCGTGGTTACATAACGCTGGTCTTGACTGCCGCGGCCTATGTTCTTATTACACAGGCTCCGCTTTTCGATTCATTGCGGCCGGAATCCATCCAGTTCTGGGTCTATTTCGCGGTAACGGTCCTGACTTCCGGGCTGAAATTGCGCCTGCCGCTCGTAATGGCGACAATTTCGGTGAATTTCCTGTTCATCCTTGTCGGCATCGCGCAGTTCGGATTGCCGGAGGCTCTGCTCATCGGTTTCGCCGGCACGCTCGTGCAGTGCCTGTGGAAACCCCGGGTTCGTCCCAAACCGGTACAGGTGGCCTTCAGCGTAGCTTCCATCTGTCTGGCCATCATGGCCGCTCACCGTGTATTCCACGGTCCCCTGAACCGGATTCTGGGCGATCTTCACCCGCTCCTGCTCGGCTCGGCGGCATTCACCTACTTTCTGGTGAATACGATGCTGGTGGCGGGAGTTATCGCGCTCACCGAGCGAAAATCCATCTGGAAAACCTGGTACGGATCCTATTACTGGGTGTTGCCATATCACCTCGCCGGCGCGTCCGTGGCGTGGCTCATTGTGGTCTTGAGCCAGCTCAACAAATGGCACGCGGCGCTGGTGTTATTCCCGCTCGTTTTGTTCGTTTACCGGACTTACCGTTTGTATCTCGAGCGCCTCGAAGGCGAACGGTTGCACGTGGAAGAGATGGCCGGCCTGCACCTCCGGACCATCGAGGCCTTGGCGCTGGCCATTGAGGCCAAGGATGCCACCACCCATGACCATCTGCAGCGCGTGGGCGTTTATGCCCTGGAGATTGGCAAGGAACTGGGCCTGGCGGACAGCGACATCAAGGCGCTGCAGGCGGCCGCCCTGTTACACGACATCGGCAAACTCGCCGTTCCCGAGCACATCATTTCGAAGCCCGGCAAACTCACCCCCGAGGAGTTCGAAAAGATGAAAATCCATCCTGTGGTGGGCGCGGAAATCCTCGAGCAGGTGCAGTTTCCGTATCCGGTGGTGCCGATCGTGCGCTCGCACCACGAAAAATGGGACGGGTCAGGCTATCCGGCAGGCCTCGCGGGCGAACAAATTCCGATCGGCGCGCGCATCCTCTCCGCCGTGGATTGCCTTGACGCTCTTGCGTCGGACCGCCAGTACCGCCGCGCCCTGCCGCTCGACAAGGCGATGGAGATCGTTCGGTCGGAATCGGGCAAGGCGTTCGATCCCGTCATTGTGGATATCCTCGGGCGGCGTTACGTCGAGCTCGAGAAAATGGCGCAGGGCAAAGGCGGAGAGAAGATCAAGCTGTCGATGGACGTAAAGGTGGAGCGCGGTCTGGCTCCGGCGACCGGCTTTGCCGAATCCACCGACGTTGCCCCGGCCATTATTCCCACCGCGGGCTCGGACAGCGATCCTCTGGCCTCCATTGCCGCTGCGACTCAGGAAGCGCAGATGCTCTACGAGTTGACGCAGGACCTCAGCAATGCGCTCAGCCTGCCGGAAGCGTTGTCCTTCGTCGGCGTCCGGATGAAGCGGCTGATTCCCCATGAGAGCATCGCCGTTTATATTCGTCGCGAAGATAAACTGATCCCCGAATATGTAAGCGGGGAGAATCTGCGCCTCTTCACCTCACTGGAAATCCCGATGGGGCAGGGACTTTCCGGATGGGTTGCCGAGAACAACAAGCCGATTCTGAACGGCAATCCCACCGTCGAGGCAGGTTACCTGAACGATCCGCAGAGATTCAGCACTCTCAATTCGGCGCTGGCCGTGCCGCTCAACGGCGCGAACGGCGTTCTGGGCGTGCTCGCGCTTTACCGGACGGAACGCGATGCATTCACGCGCGAAAACCTGCGCATTCTGCTCGCCATCAGTTCGAAGGTGGCGCAGGCGATCGACAATGCTCTGCACCACCGCCTGCTTGAAACTTCGATCACAACCGATTACCTCACCAACCTGCCGAATGCGCGTTCTCTGTTCCTTACTCTCGATGCGGAGGTAGCGCGGGCCCGCCGGAAAAATGCCCGGCTCTCGGTGGTGGTGCTGGATCTCGACGGCTTCAAGGAAGTGAACGACCAGTTCGGTCATCTGGAAGGCAATAAGGTGCTCCGCACCGTCGCGCACGGCCTGCGTGAATACTGCGGCCCCACCGAATATGTAGCGCGCATGGGCGGAGACGAATTCGTCATCCTGATTCCCGGCGCGGAAGCGGCGGATGCCGAGGCGCGCATCGAAGCCCTGCACGGCATCGTCTGGAAAGCGGGCGAATCCACGCCGGAACCGAGCAATCTCCGAATCAGCGTCGGCATCGCGAACTGTCCGGATGACGGGTGGGACCCCGAAAGCCTCCTTGCGGAAGCGGACCGCCGAATGTACAAGAGCAAGCGCCAGCGGAAGGAACGCAAGGCTGGCGTGTTTTCGATGGACCAGATTCAGGCCGCCGCGTCATGAACCCCCGCCAGGCCTTTGCGAGGAGACTGCTCTTCGCGATCGCGCGTCTGGCGATGATCGTTGCGCTGGGCGTGATCGCTTCCGCCGCGCTCGCGCGCTATAGTCCCGGATTCGAATCCGAAGAAACCGATCTCGACGCGCGGATCAGCGGCCAGACGGCGGCGGCGCTTCATCGCCGCAATGCGGACCAGACGGATTTCCTGCGATTTCTCGCTCATTATTCGGCATCCGTCTCACGCGGCGATCTGGGAATCTCGCGCGTTTTCCGGGTTCCGGTTACGGAACTGCTGCGCGACCGCGCCGGGGAGACCGCGGCGTTGATGCTGACCGGAATCGCGATTGCATGGATCGCGGCGATCGCGCTGGCGTTCGCTGCCGTGTGGCAGCGCAATCCTCTGGTGCGTTTTTCTGCCGAAGCGATTGGCGGCGTCACCCTGGCCATTCCGCCCGCCGTGGTCGCGATTGCATTCTTCGCCGCGCGCGCGCCGCTCGGCCTCGCCATGGCGCTCGCAATATTGCCGCGAATTTTCGGTACATTACGGGAAATGCTGGAGGATTTGTGGTATTCGCCGGCCGTAATCGGCGCGCGGGCCCGCGGCGTCCGCCGCTTCGACCTCCTTGCCCGCTATATCGCGCTGCCATCGCTGCCGAAGGCTGTCGCGCTCGCGGGCGTTTCGCTCGTAATGGCGTTCGGCGCCGCGATTCCCATCGAGACGCTTTGTGATGTTCCCGGCATCGGCCAGCTGGCGTGGCGCGCCGCGCTCGGCCGGGATCTGCCATTGCTGTGCGCGCTCGCCATGCTGGTGACTTTCGCTGTAGCGGCGGCGCAGGCCATCGGGGAAGTGCTCGAACCGGCCGGAGCGCGCGCGTGAGAACGCTTCGGATCGCCGCGCTCACCGCGCTTGCCGGCGTCATCCTGGCTGCTTTCACTCTTGCCTGTCCGGCCTTTCATCCGTACGACGCGCAGTTTCGCGATCACGCCGATGAAGCTCCCTCGCGGGCTTTTCCGCTGGGGACCGACGATCTTGGCAGAGACCGGCTTTCGCGCCTCGCTTATGCGACGAGGGTTTCGGTTGCGCTGGGCTGCGCGGCGGCGGCCATCTCCACCGCGCTTGGCATCGCCGCGGCGCTGGGCTCGGTTTCTGTTCTCCGGGGACCACTCGATGCATTCACCACGCTCTGTCTTTCCCTGCCCTGGATGTTCGTGTTCGTCATCGTCCGGGGGCTGCTGCCCCTGAATACGTCGCCGGGCGCGTCGATGGCGCTCACCTTCGGCGTAATGGGCCTTGCGGGCTGGGCTGCGCCAGCGCGCGTCTTCGACGCGTTTTTCAGCGAATGCAGGCGGTCGGAATGGCTGATGACAGCACGCGCCGGCGGCATTCCCGAATGGCGAATCTGGTTGAAACAGTATTGGCCGCGCGTGCGCTCCATTGCGTGGGCGCAGTTCCGCGCGCTGGTTCCGGCGTATATTCTCGCTGAAGCGGGTCTGGGGCTGCTCGGCCTGGGAGTCGCCGAGCCAGCCACATCGCTGGGGAATCTGATCGCGGAGCTCGAGCGTGCCGGCGCCACCGATGGGCGGCCATGGGTGCTGGCCCCGATCGCCACGCTCGCCGTCATCGCGGTTTCCACCGAATTGCTGCGCGACCGCAGGGGAAGGGCGCCGCTGTGAGAATCCTGGCGGCAGCGCTCGTCTTCGCCGCAGGCGCGGTCTGGGCGTCGCCGCCAATGGGGGCGCCCTCGCAACGCGAACTGCGGTTTGCGATTTCGAGCGATCCGAAGAGCTTCGATCCGCTGCAGGTCGCCGAGAGCAATGGCGAGCTGATCCGCTATCTTACCGGTGGCGTGCTGGTTCGAATCGATCGTTACACCGGCCGCCTGGAGCCGGAACTCGCCGAATCCTGGAGCGTTTCGGATGGTGGAAGAGCGATTGCGTTTCGCTTGCGCGG
>DAIDJK010000102.1 GCA_027450225.1 Bryobacterales bacterium
GAAGACTACCGGGCCGCCCAGGTGGCGCAGGCGCGAGTCGATGCGGACGCCATCATCGCGGCGACGGACAAGGCGAAACGCGGCGACGCCTGGTTCGAACTCTCAGACGAAGAACGCCGGGCGATCAACAACGCCATGAACCAGCTTCAGCTTGCTTACCATTCCGACGATCACCACGTGATTCGCGCCAGGATCGAATCGCTGAACGAGGCAACCATGAAGCTGGCCGAAAACATCATGAACACCGCGGTGCAGAGCGCGCTCAGAGGAACAAAGATCTAAGCGCGCTCTGTTGCGCTTTACTGAATCGCCATCGTCACCGCATTCGCGGTCGTCTGGTCGGCGACAATCGTAACCGGCACCGCATTGCCCGTTGGCGTTCCCTGCGGAACCGTCACGTTCACCTGATAGAGTCCCACTGCGGTCGGCGTCAAACCGGCATACACGGAATTCGCGGTCACGATGTTCTGGAACGGGCCGCCGAACTCGACTTTCACCGAGCCCACGGTTTGCGTCGGAATCGCGGAAGCCGCCGCTCCATCCGTCGCCGCCGGCGAGGTCTGGCCAAATCCGACGCAGTACATCACGATGGTGTCTCCCGCCTTCGCCGGTTTCGTCTGGAATCCGGCGACCTTTGTGCTGCTCGGCAGCGTCAGACTTCCATCGCTGTTCACCACCACGCCATAAGTCCCGCCGATGATCACGGACGGCCAGACCAGAACTCGTGGCTCCGTCGCCACCACGTTGATGGCGCGGGTGTTCCCGCTCACGCCGTTGTTCACCACCTGCACCGTCGCCTGCTGTCCGGCTGGCGCATTGTAGGAAAGCTGAAAGTTGATCTGCCCCGGCGATACGTAATAGAGCGGCGCTGCGACGCCGTTCACCAGCACCTGCGTGTTGCCGAGCTTCGTCGCCAGAGGCGGCTGTCCCTGGTTCTGCGCGGAAGTTCCCGCGGGCGCGAGCTGATCGCCGAACACAGCCACGATGTCGCCCTGCGCCACATTCTCGTTCTGGTAGGTCGCAATATTCACAATGCCGCCCGTCGATATCTGCGGCACGCCCTGCGGATTCACCGTGAACTCCACCGGGATCGAGATCTGCGAACTGTTCGCGGCGTTTGAGGCCACCGTTACGCTGCCGGCATAAAGGCCCGGCGCAAGCGAGCCCGGATTGGCCGCAATGGCCACCGTGCTTCCATTCGCGACTGACGCGCTCAGAAAATTACCCGTCGTGGAACCTGCGGTCGCTCCGCTCAGCGCCAGCGTACCTGTGCCGTTCGTGTTCAATGTGACGTACTGCGTCACGGTCTGCCCGCCCTGATCGCCCGTGATTTGAACCGGCGCCACGATCGGCTGAAGGATTGGCGCATTCGTGATCGTGAACGTGACGGTAATGTTCTGGTTGTCCGAGGCAAACGCGGCGAGTGTCTGGATTGCGAGATGGCCGGTATAGGTTCCCGGCCCCATTCCCGCCTGCGCCGCCGCTGTGATCGTGTAGGGCGCGGAACCCGGCAGGCCCGCGGTTCCGCTCAGGAAAAGCCACGGCTGGTCCGACGTGCCTTTGATCGAGCCGAGCGGATACAGCGGAGCGGTACCGGCCGGCATCACTCCGCCCGCCGGAGTCGCGAACAGCGTCAGCGACGCCGGCACGCCGCCCATTGTCGCGTTCACCGTGATCTGCTGGGGAGAGTCGACCGCATTCGGATCGGAAACAGTCACGTACTCGGTATAAGCGCCCGGCTTGAGCGACTGGGTGTTGAAAGTGATGGTAATTGGATAGCAACTGCCGGAGCGGGTGGTGCACGGTTTCAGCGCGCCCACGCTCGCGTTCAGCCAGCCGGCTGACGGCGTGGCCGTGAGATTCAGTGACCCGCTTCCGGCATTGTAGGCTTCCACGGTTTGAGCCGGGTTTGTGGCGCCGATTACGGCGGTTACTATGCTCGTGCTCAGGATGAGTTGCGGCGCGGCGCTTGCGGCCTCAATGAAGGCGAGCGCGATGAAGACGGCGGAAGCCGGTTTGAATATTGGCATCGGGATATTAGCTTCTCCTCGGAAGGAACTGAGTTATTTGGCCACAGGTGGCTCGGTTGACGGATACAGTCCGGGGAATTTCCCGCGCTGATATCAAACGGAATTGCGCTCGAGCGTGTTCCACGGGGGCTCGGTATGAGCAGCCCGTGTACCGCGGCGGGGTTTACCGGACGAGTCCGTAATGCCTGAGCGTCTTCGCGGGTTCGTCGCCTTCGAACTGGAGCAGCATGGCTTTCTCGCGCCCATCTTCGAGGATGACGCCCGCCGGAGGAGTGTCGAACGGGAAGGTTTTCTTCAGAACATCGAGATCGTCTGACACGGCGCTGATTCCTTTCAACCCCGCCTTGCCCATGAACCAGTCGGCAAAACGCGGATTCTCGGTAGGCACGGCGATCAATTTCGTGTCGGCCCACGGGAGCGCGGCGAGTTTCAGCCCGGCGTCGCGGCAATGCAGACACTGGGGATTGAAAAAGAAGATAAAAATCTTTCCGGATTGCAGCGGAATTCGTTGTCCATTTTCCGCCGTAATCCAGTCGGGCGCGCGCGCGCCGCCGCGCAGAATCGGATTCGCGGCGAAAGACAATCCGCAGAACACGCATACTCCGGCGAGCAGTACGGCGGCGCCGCGAAGCGAGGTGAGCGGCCTCGACAAGGCCGCCGCGAGGATCGCCAGCCCCATCATGATGGCGTCGCCGATGAAGAATCCCGGCCCCACGGCGCGCTTGATCCACGGGAAGCAATTGCACTCCGCGCCCCGCAACTCCGTATAGTGAATGCCGATAAAGATCATGAACGCGGCGAGAAGGCAGGTGGCGAGCGCGCCGCCGATGCGCCGCCAGCGTGGAACCAGAACGGCGATCCCGGTGAAGGTCTCGAGAATTCCGAGCGTGGCGGCGGTGAAAACGCTCAACCATTCCGGGACTCTCGCCTGCGCCAGCCGCGCGGCCGCTCCATACAGGTCAGTGATTTTCCACAGACCGGCGGCCAGGAAAATAATGGCGACCAGCACCGCGGCAATCCAGCCGGCGGCGATTCGGGCCGCAGATCGAGTCGGAATGGTTTGGGAGACTATGGGACCAGTTTAGTGCGCGCCGGCGGCAGCGGGATGAAAGAGCCGAAGGCGAACGCGATCGAGATCCACGGCGCTGAGCGGAAGCTCATCAGCGATGAGCTGCTTTCCCGAAAGCGCACGCTCCTGCACACCCGTGCGGGAATGCTCGCCCGACTTCGTCACCATGTGAACCAGTTCATGAGCAACGACGCGGCCGAGCGCGCGGCCGAGCAGTTCGTTCGAGCGGCTAAAGTCCCCGCCCCACATCGCGGACCGCACGAGAGCCGAAACCCTGTTGCAATCCACTTCGCCGAAAGGCTGGATCGCGCCGTTCGTCGTCTTCGTCACAGCCAGTGGGCCGAGTTCATCGTACAGCGGCGGGACCGGGTCCGGATCTACCGAGCAGGCGCCCTTGAACGTGAACACCACGACGTCGGCGAAGGACGCGCCTTCGATATGCGAGCGGTCGCGCCAGTCGAGATGCATGCCCGTGGAGGAGAGTATGCCGTCGGCTTCATGCTCCATCTCGCTGATGGCGCGCTGATTCAATGGCTGCTTGAAATCGAGAACAACGGTGAGGTCTGCCTCGGCAAGGCGCACAGCGGCGCATACGGGCAGAGTCGCCGCGAACAAGGCGGAGATGGCGCAAACACGACGCATGTAGGAGCAACCAGGCTCCGCGCGAGCGCACGACAAGTGCGGACGCGCAAGACGCAACCACTAATACCAGAAAAAAAGGGGGGCGTGAAGCCCCCCCTCGAAAGCCGACTGGCTATATTCCGTCAGAACATGAAACGAACGCCCAGCTGCAACTGCCTGGGCAGGTTTGCCTGGTAAGTGATCCGGCCGAAGGATGCGGTGCCGAACTGTGTGTTCGGATTGGCGAACTGCGGCGAATTGAATGTGTTCAGCGTCTCCAGACGGAACTGGCCTTTCACGCGTTCGTAGATGGTGAAGTCCTTGAACAGCGAGGAATCCCAGTTCTTCATGCCCGGCCCGTAGTACGGGATGGAGCGCGAAACGTTGCCGAAGGTATAGGCCGGCGCCTGGGAGAAAGCGGCGGGATTGAAGTAACCGTAAATGCGCTGCTCCACGCTGCCCGGCATGGCAGGACTGATGCCAGTGGCGTTGGGGCGCATCTCACCGGTTCCGATGACCGAGTTCAGGTTCTGCTGGAAGATAAACAGCGGGAAACCGGTCTGGTAGATCATCACGTTGTTGATGTGCCAGCCGCCGACGGCATAATCCAGCCACTTGCTGCCGTTCAGATACTTTTTCCCCTTTCCAAAGGGAAGATCGTAGGTGAAAGACGTAGTGAAGCGGAGCGGCGTATCCACTGAAGACAGCGCCCATTCGGCGGGGAGGTTGTAATAGTTCTGCGGCTGAGCGGGCGGCGTGCTGCCGGCGAAGCCGTTGAACGCGTTGGAACCGCCGGCGCCGAATTCATTGTCGTAACTGCGGGACCAGGTCAGGGTGGAGAGGAAAGTGAAGCCGGAAGAGTATCGCTTCTGTACTTTCACGTCGAGAGCGTCGTACTGGGCGGAGCTCGGATTCGTGACAGCGCCGATGGCGCCGTATTCGGGGTAAGGCATGAGCAGCTGCGCCTGCGATACCTTCGCCGCGCCGATCACGCCTGTGCCGCCGTGCCCATAGAAAGGATTGGCCACCGGGGCAGCCAGCGCCGATCCCATGGAAAGGTAATTCGACGGCACCTGATTGATGTTCATGTTGCCGTTGCCCGTGGGCGAAGGCTGCAGCTGGCTGGAACGCGACCCGATATAGCCCACTTCCACCACGACGCCAAACGGCAACTCACGCTGCAGATCGGCCGAGAACTGGCGAACGATGCCCTGCGTCCGGTTCTGATCGAGATAGTTGAAGCTGGAACCGAGGGCAGTGAGTGCCCCAAGTGAGTTTCCGACCGGCTGCAAAATGCCGTTCGGGAATGGATTGCTGAGCGAGTTGGCCGGAGTGGCATTGCCGTCGTTACTGGCCACGTAGGTGGTGGTCTGGGTATAGCCAGGGGCGATGCTCGCGTCGGTTGAGAAGATGGTGGGGGCATAGAAGATGCCCCAGCCACCGCGGAACACGGTTTTGGGCGTGATCTGATAAGCGAAGCCGAAGCGCGGCCCGAACTTGGTTTTCGACGGATTGCAGCAGGCGGTGGGCGCGCCGTTCACGCCGGCGTACTGAAGGACGCCGAGAGGAAGCACGCCAGTAACTCCGGCGGCGATGGGATTGAGCGCTGTCCGATTGAAACCGGTAACAAGGTGGTTATATTGTTCCGCAACGCCGGTTTCGTATTCATAGCGCAGGCCTATGTTGATGGTGAGTTTTTCGGTAATGCGATAGTCATCCTGCACATAGCCCGCGTAGTACCGGACGAAATCATAGAGCTTGGTGGTGGTGGAAACGGAGCCGCTCGCGGGGAAGCCCAGGAGCAGGTCCGCGAAGTCCGCGCCGGTACTATTGGTCTGGGCGGGAAACTGGCGGGTGAAGACGCCGTTGAAGCTGAAGCTGCCCGCCGCTGAACTCAGGCTGGTGAAGTCCGTGTTGATGAGACGGTAGTCGAAACCGGCGGTTAGATTGTGCTTGCCCACATATTTCGACAGCGCCGCGCCGAAATTGTTGGAATGGAACACCGAGATGCTGGGCGAAACCGAGCTGATGCTGTTATTCAGCAGGCTGATAGTCGGGAAGTAACTGGCCTGAAGAGCATTGACGTAACTGGCGGGAAAGCCGAGAGTGGCCGGATTGAAACCATAACTGATGCCCTCGGAAAAGTTGGGGAACCGATTGAAGCCGTACCGGAGGGTAAGCACGGTGGTCGGATTGATCGTCATGATGCTGTTGACCGCCGTGGCGTCAACTTTCCGGAAAAGCAGATACGGTCCATTGCTGCTGCCCCCCGGAAGCGAGCCCAGGGTGTTCCCGCCCGGTTCCCGGCTTTTGTAATGCATATAGGAGGCGCTGAGCTTCCACCAGTCGGTAATGCTGTGATCGGCCTTTGCCGTGTATTCGTCGGCGCGATCGTGCAATGTATCCGTACCGGTGAAGTTATAGGCGTCCGTTTTGCTGGCGAGCTGGGGATTGGGCAGATAGCCGAGGATCGCGGCGCCGACGGGATTGATCCGGCTGGAGGGAATGATGTTGCCCGGGAAAGGCGATCGGGCTACCGTGACTCCGGACGGGCAGTTATCGGCGGCGGTGCACGGATGACTGGTTAGAGGATCGTAGATGGCCGCGGAACTCTGACTGTAATTGCCGGCTTTTTCCAGCGCCGTGGGCAGCGCATACTGATCGGCGAGAGGCGACATCTGCCGGTAGCTTTCCGTGGCAACCCAGAAGAACGTCTTGTTCTTCCCGTTATAGACCTTCGGGATGACGACCGGGCCGCCGACGGACGCGCCCCAGTTATAGTACTGCGTAGTCGGCCGCGCCCTGCCGGATGCGTTATAGAAGAAGTTATTCGCTACCCAGTCGGTCTGGCGGGTATATCCGAACAGTGAGCCGTGCAGTTCATTGGACCCCGACTTCAGCAACGTGTTGAAAACACCGCCGCCGGTGCGTCCCATCGACGCATCGTAAGTTCCGGTCTGCAGCTTCATTTCCGAGGTCGCTTCGATGGACGGGATAATGACGGCGCGGTTAATCGAATCGGTGATCGGGATACCATCGATCAAATAATTGTTGCCGCGGATGGGGCCGCCGGCGATGGAAATCTGCGACGATCCGCTCTGGTCCTGGAAGCGGTTGAACCGCGGGTCGCCCGCGGGTACCACATTGACCGAAAGCTTGGAAAGAAGAAAAGGATTGCGGCCCAGGTTGGGAAGATCGGTCATCTTCTGGGTATCGAGAACCTGGCCATTCGACGCATTCGTGGTTTCGATGAGCGGCGCCTCTTCGTTCACCTCGATACTCGTGGTCACCTGACCGATTTCCATCTTGAAATCCGCCGAAACCACCTGCTGCGTGGCGACGATGATGCCCTTGCGCTCGGCGCTTTTGAAGCCGGGAGCTTCGACGGCGACTGAATAAGTAGCGGGATCGAGTTGCGAAAAGACATACTCTCCCTGCGCATTGGTTACGGTGGCGCGCGTCACCTGAGTAGCTTCATTGGTAAGCGTCACCTTGGCGTTGGCGATAACGGCGCTGCCTGTGTCCTGCACCAGGCCGCGGATACCGCCGAGATACGACTGCGCGGTCAGCAGGTTTGCCGAGAGCAACAACAGAGTGGCCGCGACGGAGCGCGGGGAAATTTTCTTCATCAACCTGTCTCCTGTGTCCCTTTTTTCATCGCGCAAAACGGCCGCCCGAGTGGCGTCCTTTGCGCTTTTTTCTTCGCGCGCAGAGCGGGCGCTGGATGGCGTCGTTTGCACGCGCAAAAGCGAATTTGTTTTTCAGCTACGAGGGAAAGCAGATCGACAGGTTCTGCAGCATGGACCGGACCCGGTCAGAGCACGCAACGCGGAGCGATACAGCAAGTCTGGTTTTCTGCATCTTAAAACAGTGCGAGACCGTCCCGGGGAAAAAAGGTTTTCTCAGGCGAATCAATTTCCTGGATTTGACAACAGGGCATGGGCGCCCGCATTGACTTCGGGTGGCGATTGCGCTACATTTACGGCGTTGTAAGTTGACGCGACTTCGCTGTCGCCCCCTCGTAGGCTCCACTCCCTCGTAGCAGCGTATCCCCGCAGAAAGCACACCCTGACCGTCCATCGCCTGGACGCGAATACACCAGGGTCAGTGTGCCTTTGCTCATCCAAACCGGGCGCGTGAGCCGCCGGAAGGCGTTCTGATGCGCTATCAACCAATCGAAAACAGGAGATTCGAACGATGACTTTGGCTTCCGGACCGACTTTGTCCCCCGAGCAAAGAAGGAACTTTATTCAGAGAGGCTTTTCCCGGCGCAGCTTCGGCAAGATAGCGACGGTAATAGCCGCCGGCTCCTCGCTGCCGTTTTACAACGAGCCCGCGATGGCGCAGCTTTCGAAGGTGACGAACGTCCCGCCGGACGCTGTGATGATCAACGCGAATGAGAACCCGCTGGGTCCGTCAGCGGAGGCGAGAGACGCTGTGCACAGCATTGTGTCGCAGGGCGGCCGCTACCTCTATGGCGAAACCGACAAGGTGCAAAAGCTCATGGCCGAGCAGGAAGGCGTGAAGCTGGACTACGTCCGCATTTACCCGGGCTCGAGCGCGCCGCTGCATCAGGCTGTGCTGGCGTTCACTTCTCCAACGAAGCCGCTGGTGACGGCGGATCCGGGCTATGAGGCGGGCGGACGCGCGGCCAAGTTCATTGGCGCAAAGGTAATCAGCGTTCCGCTGACCAAAGACTTCAAGCATGACGTGAAAGCGATGGCGGCGGCGAGTCCGGACGCGGGTCTGATTTATATCTGCAACCCGAACAATCCGACCGGCACGCTGACGCCGAAGGAAGATATCGAGTGGCTGGTGGCCAACAAGCCGGCGGGCACGATCGTGATGATCGACGAAGCGTACACGCACATCGCGGGCGCGCCGTTCAACACGGATCTTGTGGCGCAGGACAAAGATGTGGTTGTGCTGCGTACGTTCTCGAAGATCTATGGAATGGCCGGGTTACGCGCGGGAGCGGCGATCGCGCGGCCGGATCTGCTCGAGAAACTAGGCGGCTTCAGCGCCGGGATGTTGCCCATTACCGGGATGGTGGCGGCGAACACGAGCCTCCAGCAGAAGAACCTGGTACCGGACCGAAGAAAGATTATTGCCGGGGTTCGCGAGGACACATTCGGATTTCTCGAGAAGCATAACTTCACCTATGTGCCATCGGTTTCCAACTGCTTCATGGTGGATGTGAAGCAGCCGGGGATGAATGCGATCATGGCGCTGCGCAAAGAGAAGGTCTATATCGGCCGGGTGTGGCCGGCGTGGCCGACCTATGTGCGCGTGACCGTCGGCACGCAGGACGAGATGAAGAAGTTCCAGACCGCCTTTCTGAAGGTAATGGCCTGAGTGCACATCCGGCGCGGCTTTTCCCGATCGAACGGGGAACCCTACAACTGGGAACGATTTCTCGGTGACTGCGCGGGCGGGCTGATTGCAGCTCTGATCGCGCTGCCGTACGGGCTTTCGATGGCGGCGCTGATGGGGCTGCCGCCGATCCTGGGGGTAGTGACGTCCATCATTACCGCACCAGTGACGGCGTTGCTGGGACGCAATCCGGTGCTGATTGGCGGAACGGCGAGCGTAACGGTGCCGTTCATCGCGAGCGCGGTACGCGGCCAGGGACTGGGGGGAGCGGCGAAGGTATCCATCGTCGCGTCGGTGTTCATGATGGTGTTTTGCGTACTCCGGCTGGGGCGCTTCGCGGGGAAAGCGCCCGCGCCGGTGGTCGCGGGGTTTTCGGCCGGAATCGGCGCAATCATGCTGATTTCGCAGCTCAGCGTATTGTTCGGCGTGCGGCATCCGGCTTCGGAAAACGCGATAGCCGAACTGGTGGGGACTTTGCGGGAACTGGCCATGAGCCGCTGGGCTCCATTCGTACTCGGGGGAACGGTGATGCTGGCTGCGGCGGGAGTGGCGAAATGGGCGCCGCGATGGCCTGCGCCGCTGATCGGGGTAACTTTGTCGGCCTGCATAGCCTGGCTGTTCCGGATACACGAGCCGCGGGTAGGTTCGCTGCATCTGACGCTGCCGCCTTTCGCAGGCTTTTCCTGGATGCCGGACGATGTCATGAGCGTGATTCCCGCCGGGCTCGGTCTGGCGTTTGCATCGAGCGTGAATCTGCTGCTCACGTCGCGGGCGGTGGAGCACTTTCAGGGCAGGCACAAGCATGGCAAGCGCTCGGATTCGGACGCTGAACTGGGGGCTTATGGAATTGCGAATCTGTGCGCGGGAATTTTCGGCGCGCCGATGAGCGTGGGAATACCGGCGCGCAGCGTGGCGAACGTGCGATGCGGGGGCAGTACGCGGCTTTCCAACCTGATGCACGCTGTTTTTCTGGTGCTGCTGGTGAAGCTCGGCTCAGGCGCCCTGGCGCAGATTCCGCTTGCGGCGCTCGCCGGAGTGACGGCGTGGATGGGCGTTTGCCTTCTGGACGTGAGCGCGTGGCGCAGGCTCTCAAAGATGAGACCCGTGGACGCGGCGGGCTTTCTGGTGACCGCTCTCGGCGTGCTGGCCGTAAATGCCGTAGCCGCGGTGCTGGCCGGATGCTCCATATACGTTGCGCAGTATCTCTATCGGAAGTATCTGACGCAGGGCGGAGCCATGTCGCAGGCTCCCGCCGCCGGTATTCGTTAGACGTTTGCCGTCGCCGACCGCCGGAAGCTGGTATGATTTCCCACGATGCGCCGCTGGATATTGCACTGGCTCCTGAGTGGAGTCTCGCTGATCATTGTCGCCAACATACTTCCGGGGATTGAAGTGGATGGGTTCGGCGCCGCGCTGCTTGCCGCATTCGTCATCGGACTGGTAAGCGCCACAGTCGGCTTTCTACTGAAAATCATTTTTCTGCCGTTTATTCTTCTGACTTTGGGAGTAGTGTATTTCCTGATCAACGGTCTGATGCTGAAACTGGCCTCGGAGATCGTTCCCGGCTTCCGGGTGGTGGGCTGCCTGCCTGCCGTGCTCGGATCAATTCTGCTCACCATTGTGGATTATCTGCTGTTCCGGCTGGCCGGAGTCTAGATTTCCGCAACCTGAATTCGACCGGATTCCCGCGGCGATTTAGGTCGGTCCCACAACAATACAGATCTCCATAGCAGTCTCAAAGTGCGAACCCCACGCGGGAGAGCGGCACTTTGTAATTCACGTCGCGACAACGTACATAGATGCTTCGCTGACGCCTCTCCCCCTTGCGCCATAACGGCGGATCGCGGTCAAAACTGAAAAATGTCCCGGCGGAAATCATGGCGGCTCCGAGAATAATTCGGAGCCGTTTACACTACCGCCGGACTGTAAATTGCTATTGCGAACGCAGTGGGAAAGCGCGAAGGCGCTTTTCGAACTTCAGGTTACAGGTTAGTCGAAACAAAATGGTCAAAAAACTTCTTGTGGGTATGTTTTGGATGTGTACTGTGTTCCTGTTGCTCGCATCCGGGCAGCAGAATACAGGTACGCTGAGCGGAAAAGTAACGGCGCCGGACGGCAAACCCGTCCCGTCCGCATCGGTCACGGTGACCAGCGCCTCGGGCGAGGCGCGCAGCGCCATATCCGGGCAGGACGGCGCCTTCACCATCAACGATCTTCAACCGGGAAGCTACCGCGTGGACGTGGAGGTTCCCGGATATAAACGCCTGTCGCAGGAGAACGTGCAAGTTGCCGCGGGTACTCCCGTGAGCGTGCAACTGGGCATGCAGGCAGGCAACACCAATGAAACAGTTCAGGTGCAGGGGCAGGCTGCGCTGGGCGACGACCGGGATGCGCAGATGGCGCACGGATACTCGGGCAACGTGATGCAGCAGCTTCCGGTTTACGATCTGAATCACCAGCAGCTGGTAGAGCTTGAGACCGGCATAAATACAGTACAGATTGCGCCCGGCGCCGACATGACGACGGGTTTCAACACGCCTCCCGGCGAAACTTCGGTTACCAGCAACCAGGCGTCGAATAACCAATATTCGTCGATTCTGATCAACCCGCAGATGAGCCGGGCGTGGAACACGAACGGTCAGAACACGGAAGAGAACATTACCCGGGTTGACGGTCTGCTGGATTACGACCCCGTGCTTGGCATGGAGACCCATGTCCAACCTGTATTCGGCATCCAGCAGATGAACGTGATGACGAGCAACTATACTCCGGACACAGGATGGGTGGGCGGCGCCGCGATCAACACGCTGACCCGGCCCGGCACCAACAGTATCCACGGAGATTTGTTCGAATACAACGCGACCGACTGGACGCGCGCGCGGGATTACTTCAACCCCAAGGGCACGAAGCAGGCTGACCTGACTTCGAACCGGTTCGGAGGCGATGTGGGAGCGCCGATCGTTAAGAACAAAACCTTCGTGTTTCTGGATTACGAGGGCGACTATCTTCGGGATCAGGTACCGACGTGGTCCAATGTGCCGACGGCGCAGATGATAGGCGGTAACTTCAGCGCAGTGCCGGGAGTTACGCTTGCGAATCCGTTCACCGGAACCGCGGCAACGGGAGCCGGGCGCACCGTATTCGCAAATAACGTGATTCCGACTGCGCTGATCAATCCGGCGGCGTCACGAATCCTGAGCGCGCTACCCGCGCCCAACAGCACCGGTCTCCTGTATAACTACTTCTCAAACGCGCCGGTGGTGAACGATGGCAACCGCGCGGATGTCCGGCTTGACCAGCATTTCTCCGACAAGGCGTCGGCATTTCTGCGTTACGGCCTGACTTACTACGATACCGACATGTATTCCCCGCTCGGCAATCTGGGAGCGGACGCGGGACAATCGCGGCTGCGCGGCGACAACGCCGCAGCGGGCTGGACGCAGACGTTCGGACCGACGACCTTCATGTCGCTGCGGCTCGGCTACGACCGCTATTCGGATCCGATTGGCGCCTTGAACACTCCGGCCGCGGCGGGATCCTATGGCGTTGCGGGAAGTTACCTGCCGGAGATCAGCATCGGCGGCATGAGTCCCATCGGAACCAATCCCAATTATCCGCAGATCAATAAAGAGCAGACGTTCGAAGCCGCCAATGACTGGCATGCGCGCTTCTTCAATCAGGATCTGCGCTTTGGCGTAGACGCGTGGTGGGTCCGGATGGATGGATTCGAGAATATGCTTTTCGGTCCCTCCGGCGGTTATACGTTCACGGGCGGACCTACCATGCTTCCGGGAGCGACGATAGGACCGTACAGCGACTACGCGAACTCGGTAGCGGCTTTCCTGATGGGCGCGCCGACTACCTCGGGCGTTATCTCGTCGCGGTATATTCCGAGTTATCTCGATCAGGAATACGGCGGGTATCTGGAAGACCGGGTTCAGTTGAAGAGACTGACTCTCGATCTTGGAGTGCGGTACGACTTCTTCCGGCCGATACAGCCGCGCAACAATCCGAGCCTCTATTCCGTATTTGATCCTGCGACGGCGCAGTTGACGCCCCTCGGAACGAATGGAATCGACCGATTCGGCAACGTCGCATCAAATACTTTGAATTTCGCGCCGCGCATTGGCGCCGCTTACCGCATCACGGACCGGTTTGTGGCCCGGGCCGGGTATGCGATGTCGTATTTCAACCCCAGTATGTTATTCGGCGCCAGCGCGCTGATTCCGCAGATGGCCTATGCGGAATCCGGCGTAGCCGGAGGATACGCGGCGACGACTCCGTTCGGCGCGCTGCCATCAACCACGGGGACGAACGGGCGCGCTCCCGACGCCACTTACTACTTCAGCCCGCGGCAGGTGCGCACGCCCTATGTCGAAATGTATAACTTCGATCTGCAGGGCGACTTCTCGCATGGCGTGATGGCGGATATCGCTTACGTCGGCAACCAGGGCCATCACCTGCCGTTCACGCAGGACATGAATGCCGCTTTGCCCGGAACCGGGATGGCGGGAATGGCCTACTCGGGATACGGAATCACATCTCCCGTATTCGAGCGCGGCACGGGGTTCAACAGCAATTACAACTCGCTGCAGGTGAATCTCACGAAACGCTTTTCCCAGGGGATTTCGTTCGCCGCCGCATACACATGGAGCAAAGCTCTCGATAACGGCGCGGGCCTGATGCCATTCCTCAACAACTCGGACCCGTTTGCGAATTACGGGCCGGCGAACTTCGACCAGACGAACATGTTCACGCTGAGCCACAACATTCGGATTCCGATCGGCGCCGGGACGGCTTATCTAAACCAGGGGATGTTGGGCAAGATTCTGGGACCGTGGGAGCTCGACGGCATTTTCCGCTACGCCACCGGTCTTCCCTATACGCCGACTAGTTCGGCCGCAATGTGCAATTGCCCGGGCAACACGCCGACGGCGGACGTGAATCCGGGACCAACACTGGTGGGGACGGGATTCTTCCCTGGCTACTTCGGATTCTTCCCCTATCAGTTTTATGTGCCGACGCAGACTGTCTCTCAACCGGGCGCTGGCTTGTTCGGCAACATCGGACGGAACTCGTTCCGCGCGCCGGGCTTCTCGAATTACGATCTGGCGCTCACGCGCTCCTTCGTGTTCATGGAGCAGACGCGGCTGGTGTTCCGCGCCGAAGCGTACAACCTGCTGAACTCGGCTCATTTCGCCATGCCGGTGACGAACGTCAACGCAGCATCGTTCGGAGAAAGCACGGCGACGATGCCTGGGTTCGGACCGAGAACCATGCAGTTTTCGCTTCAGCTGGTTTTCTAGCTGATGCGCCTGCGGCAGGACTGAACTGGTGGTCGTCTGACCACTTTGGCGCGCGGCGCGGCCTCCGGCTCCGCGCGCCTTTTTTTATGCGCCGGGTGAAGCGCCGGCGTCATCTGGATTTTGGGAGGAGCAAGCACATGAAGCGATTCCACTGGTGGCACGGCGTCTTGTTCTTCGCCGGCGTCCAGGCAGCGAGCTGGGGGCTGCGGAAGCTGGTGAAAGGCGAGCCGGATATCTACAAACGCGAGCGGCTGCCGGTGTTCGCGCCGCCGCCCGCGGCGTTGCCAATTGCATGGACGATCAACAGCGTGGCCGCAATTGCGGGCGGGCTGCACGTCCTGAATCTTGGGCCGGAAACGCCGGGCCGAACGGGTTACATCCGGCTGCAAGGCTCGGCGTGGATCTTGTTCTCCAGCTTCAATGCGGCGTACTTCGGGCTGGGGTCGCCGCTCAATGCCGCTGGTATCACGCTGGTTTACGCGGCGCTGACCGGCGCTTCCATCGACGTTGCGAGCCGAGCCATGCGGGATCGCGTGGCGGCGCTGTCGCTTGCGCCCACCGCGGCGTGGCTCGCGCTCGCGGTTCCTCTGGGCATCGCGCAGGCGTTATGGAATCGGGATCATTTCTGGAACGCCGGCCCTTTCGTGGAGCCCGACCCAGCGTGGCTCAAGCGAGAAAGCGTCTGAGGCGAGCCATCGCTTCTTCGAGAATCGCGCGATCGGCCGCATAGCAGATGCGGACGGAGCCTTCCCCGCCCGCTCCGAACGCGACTCCGGGAGCGATGCCGACCTTCGTTTCCAGCAGCAGCCGCTTGCAGAAGGCGAAGGAATCCGTCAGCCCTGCCACGCGCGGGAATAAGTAGAATGCGCCTTCCGGTTGCGGAACGGTAAGGCCGGGCATCGCCGCCAGCGCCTCGATGCAGAAATCGCGATTGGCCTTGAGACGCTCCAGCATGGTTCGAATGGTGGATTCGCCGTCACGAAGCGCCGTCTCCGCGGCGCGCTGGGCGAAGCTGGGCGCATGAGAAATGATGAACTCGTTCAACTGCGTGGCTTTGGCCGCCAGATCCGCGCGCGCAATCAGCCAGCCCACGCGCCATCCCGTCATGCAGTAGCTCTTGCTGAAGGAATGCACCACCATCACGGCGTCGTCGCGCGTGGCCTTGCGCAGAATGGAGGGGACGGGATCGCCGAGCTGATCGCCTTCGTACCAGAGCCGGTCGTACACTTCGTCGGCCAGAAGCCAGAGCTGGTGGCGGCGCGCGAATTGAAGAAGACGCCGCTGGTCTTCTTCGGTCGCGACCCAGCCGAGCGGATTCGAAGGCGACGTGTAGACCAGTAATCGGGTGCGCGGGGTGACGGCCGATTCGAGCGTGTCCCAGTCGATGTCATAGCGGTCGCCGCGCAGCGGATGTGGAATCTGGACCACGTTCGCGTTGGACATCGCGGCAATGGAAGACGCATTCGGCCAGGCGGGCGTAAGCACGATCGCTTCGTCGCCTGGGTCGAGCACGCAGCGGATACCCACATTGAGCGCCTGCACGCCGGAGGCGGTGATCACGATCTCACGGCGCGGATCGAGAGAGACGTTCTGCGCGCGCTCGTAATACGCCGCCAGCATTTCGCGAAGCGAGAGCAGGCCAGCATTTTCCGTGTAGAAAGTGTAGCCGGATTCGAGCGCGCAGACGGCGGCGCGTTTAATGTAATCCGGCGTAGGCTCGTTCGATTCGCCGAAGTAAAGACGCAGCACGCCGTCCATGCGGAATGCGATCTCTGCAAGCTCGCGGATGCGGGAATGCGGAACCGATTCGACGGATGAAGCGAGGTGCGGCATCACCAGAATTCTCGCACTGGCGATTCCGGCGCGGCCGGCGTATAGAGAAAGGGCGGAAGGGCCGCCCTGAAAGGCGGTATATGACGGAAGCGCTTCGGTTAATCCCCGGCGCCGGCCGCGTGCTGGCCCCGCGCATGAACCACGCGCGCGCTGGCCGCCAGTCTGGTGCTCTGGGGACCGATGTGTATATGCGCTCCAGTCGCCCTTCCGGGCACCGCCTGGCGGAAGGCGAAGAACGGGATGTGATTCTGCTCGAGGAACGAGATGAGCCACGATCCTTCCGGGCTGTCCGGAGCTATGCCTACGTCGATGCGTCCGCGGTGGTCAAAACCAAGCGAGCGGTGCACGGCGGTCTCGCCATCGGCGCTGATCGGCAGCGGCTTCAGGAAGTGGGCGAAAAACGCCCCTGCCACCTTCTGGCGATCGGCCAGTGAAAACATGCCATTGCCGTCGTATCGCGTGTAGACGCGACCGCTCCACTCCGGATGCGCCTCGGCTTCGTTCTCGAACGTCGCGATCGATTTCTGAATCTTCGCCTGCTCGGCCAGTTCACGCACCACATTGGCGCGCGTAATGGCCAGGTCGAGTTCCGTTTGCGACCGCGACATATCCGCTGCGCTGAACTGCGCTTCCGCCTGCGAGATGACGCCTGAGCCGACCAGCTGCTGCATGCGAATCATGGAGCGCTGGCGGCGAAGCACCATGCGCTGAGCCACCAGCACCATCTGATCGGCCTGCTCGGGGAGAATGTCCTTGCTGTAGATGTTGTTCTTCAGGATCGACATATCCAGCGCGTCGGCCAGATCGTCCTGCGCCTTTTCGAGCCGAAGACGCGGCAGCGCGCCCTGCGTCACCAGCTGCTGAATGCGCTCGAGGTCCATTTTCGCGCGCACCACCATCGGGTCGTTCTGATCCGGCTGGAGCTCCGGGATCGCGCTCTGGACGGGCGCCGTGGAGGATGAGGCTGGGCTGGACACGGCGGGGATCGCCTGCGCGGCCAACACTGTTACGGACAACGCCGCGAGGGCGGTAATGCGAATAAACACCGGTCTTCTTCTATAGTACGATAGCGGTCAGGAGCGCACAGACCGCCGCTCGGGCGGATGTTGTGCGCGCCCGAAGAAAAGGAACTTCTCTGGCCAAAACCGAACGAAGCACACGGAAACAGCCGGCACAGGAAACTCAGGCAGTCGAGGAGATTCAGAATGAGCCGGGCTGGGTCGCGGCAGTCCGCGCCGCGGATTCGCGCAAGGCGCTCGATATCAAGGTTCTCGATCTCACCGGAATCACATCATTCACGGATTACTTCGTCATCTGCTCGGGAACGAATTCGCGGCAGATCCAGGCAATCGCGGACGAAGTTTCGCTGCGGCTGAAAAAACAGAACGATCTGCCCATCAGCCTCGAGGGTTACGAGCAGGCGGAGTGGATTCTGATGGACTACGGCGATTTCATCGTCCACGTCTTTTCGCAGAAGGCTCGTGAGTATTACGATCTCGAACGGCTGTGGCGGCAGGGCAAGGAAGTCGAACTGCCGGCCGAGACGGCAACGCAGTAGTCTTCGTTTTCGTCCGTACTGGTCGCTGTGAAGGCCGCCACTCTCGAAGACGTACCGGCGCCGGTCGATCTCATGGCCGGCTTCTACGCTGAGGCCGGGTACACGCTGAACCGTGAGCACGCCGCCGGAGTTCGGGGCATGACGGTTGAAGCAGCGCCGGACAATGCTCCGGCGCAGAAAGTCTACCGTCGTCTCGGGTTCGCAGAGTCGCCGAACGGCAGTTGCTCGCGCTCGCGCTGGCGGCCCCATCGCAGGAAATCGACACAAATCAAGGCGCGCGTGAAACCGAATGCCTCGCTGTGTCGCCATTTCAACGCAATGACCCGCCGCCAGTTTCTGGAAGCCGCCGCCGTTCCCGCCGCGGCAGCCCTGCTTGAGCGCCCCGCCCGCGCAGCCACGCCCGAATACAAAATGGGCATCGCGACCACATCCTTCAGCGGGAACTTCCCGGGACCGGGCGGCCGTGGCCGGGGAGCAGGTCCGCGCCCTGTTGCGGACACCAGCATATTTCTCGAGAAGTGCCAGGCCCTCGGCGCAGCCGGCATTCAGTCCGCGCTCGGCGGGGATATGGCGAAGCTTCGCGCAAAGGCCGAGGAATATGGCATCTGGATTCAGGGCATGTCGCAGGTTCCGCGCAATGGCGATATGGCGCCGCTCGAACATGCGTTCGCGAACGCGCGCGACTGCGGCGCTACCGTGATTCGATCCGGCATGTTGAGTGGCCGCCGTTACGAGACGTTCCCCACGCTCGAAGCATGGCAGGACTGGGTAAAGACCAGCCAGGCCGCCCTGAAGCTCGCCGTTCCGCTGGCCGAGAAATACAAGGTCACGCTCGCCATCGAAAACCACAAGGACTGGACGGCCGAGCAGTATCTCGAAATCTTCCGTACTTATCAGAGTGAGTATCTCGGCGCCAACTACGATTTCGGCAACAACCTTTCCTTCATGGAAAATCCCATGGAGATGGCCGAGGCCGTCGCGCCCTACGTCAAATCGGCGCATATCAAAGACGTGGCCGTGCAGCGTTATCCCAAGGGCTTCCTGATGTCGGAGATCCCGCTCGGCCGGGGCTTCCTGGACCTTGAGCGCATGATGGCCGCGCTGCTGAAGGGCAATCCGAACCTGAAGTTCTCACTCGAAATGATGACGCGGGATCCGCTGAAAGTTCCTTGCCTTACGGACCATTACTGGGCCGTGTTTCCAGGCGGCAAAGCCGTTGATCTCGCGCGCACGCTGCGGCTGGTGGAATCGCATCAAAGCGCGGCGCCGCTTCCGGTGGTCGACAATCTGCCGCGTCCCGAACGCGACAAGGTCGAAACCGAAAACGTGGAGGCTTGTCTGCGCTACGGCAGGGAACATCTGAATCTCTAACCCGCGGTAATCTCTGTTTTCGCGGGATCGAACGCGTTACGCAGCGCGACGAGCGCTGCCGCCTCGGCAGCCTCGCAACGTTCGCTCCAAAGGTAGACCGTGAACCGGGCGGTGTTGCCCTTCAGTCCCGCCATCACCACGTTCGGGGCGGGCTTTGAGAGCACGCCCGGGGTTTGCTGAATGGCTTTCTCGACGGTCTGCCGCACATCCTCCGCGGGACGGTCATCCTCGACGGCAATCTGAATCTTCGCCCGCCGCGCCGGAAACGCCGTCTTCAGCACGATCGGATTTGTATAGACCGAACTGTTCGGCACGATCGCGCGCTCACCGGTATACAGACGAATCAGCGTGGCGCGGATATCGATGTCCTCCACTTCACCTTCAAAGTCGCCGGATTTGATCTCATCACCGACGTGAAACGGCTGGTTCCAGAGCAGGAGCAGGCCTGCGAGGAAGTTCTGAAAAATATCCTTGAAGGCGAATCCGATCGCGATCGAGCTGATACCGAGGCCGGCGATCACGTTGCCAGGGTTGAACGACGGGATGACGATTGTCGCCGCGGTGAACAGGCCGAGAATCCACACCGTAATGGAACTCAGCCGCGCCAGAGCCCGCACCAGCGGCGGATTCAGATGCCGCCCGGCAGACTGGACGGACTTCCGGACCACGAACGCGAAACCCCACACGAAAACGAGGAAGACCGCGCACAGAACGAAATTTGGCAGCAAGGTGAGGAGATCGTGAATCTGGCGTTTCACGGTCTCGATCACCACTTCCGGTCCGATTGAAGTGGACTTCGACGCATTCTGCGAATTTGTGGCAATCAAGGCAATCAGGCGCATGACAGCTGAGTTACAGGTGAATCACCACTGTCAGCAGAATCCCGCAGCCTTGGGGACAAGGCTGGGGACAGTACCGGTCTGGTGAAGTTGAGCGTTTCGCCGGCGACGTCATGCCGCCCGCCGCATACGCGGCTCTTTTCGAAGAGCACCGCCGCCGGTATCGCCACTTTCGGACCGATACCGAGGCGCAGATCGAAGCCCCCACCGTGGAACCGTCCGCGCCGAAATATTGCTCGATCGAGTGATTCTTTTCCAACAGAGAGAGCCCAGGCCCGTATGGGTCAAAAACAGGCTGGGGACTGCTGGCCGCCGCCCGTCTCACGCGCGGCCACTGCGAATTCAGTCGCGCCAACCGGTGGCGCATCATGCCAAAACCAGTCACGCAGTTTCAGGAAACGGCTCTCGAACGAGGAGAAACTCAATTCCGCGAGAGCCCAGGTCAGCAGAATTGCGAATGGCGCCACATACGCAGGTCGTCTGAAGACGTCCCAGTGCCAGACCCGGTTTACCGCAAAAGCCAGCGCGAAGATCACGTAAGGGTGGAAAACGTAAAAGCCGTACGAGACGCGGCCGAGCCTCGCAAGCGGGCGCCAGTCGAGCACACGCGTAATGCGTTCACGCTGGACGCAGGCGATTACCAAAGCCGCCGCGGTCAGGTCGATC